>WHTW01000065.1 GCA_009377525.1 Rhodospirillales bacterium | reverse complement strand
TGCGCACGAAGAAACCTCCGGCAAAAACGCCTCCGCTTATGACGCAGTAAGACTAATGGATCGCACTTCGCGAGAGTGGCTCCGCCACCACGCGATCGGCGCTACTATGCCGAACTTGAACGAAGGAATCATACGGCGATTCAGCTTCCTTGCGCCTTCTCTGAGGGAACAAGAGATCGTTGCCGAGGTTCTGGATTCGCTAGATGAAAAGATCGACGTCAATCGCCGCATGAATACGACATTCGAAGCGATGGCGCACGCAATCTTCAAGGATTGGTTCATTGATTTTGGACCAACACGCGCGAAGGCCACGGATAGTCCACCCTACCTTGCGCGCGATGTCTGGGAAGCGTTTCCTAAGGAAACTGGAGACGGTGGAATTCCGGTCGGTTGGAGGCGCGGGCAACTCGGCGACATCGCATTGCAAACTGGACAATCCGTGAAGCCTGAGTTCGTTTCGGCAGAAACTCCGTATATCGGCTTGGAACACATGCCGCGCCGTTCCATCGCTCTCGATGCTTGGGGAAGGGCGGCCAAAGTCACAAGCGGTAAGACCGCATTTTCGGGTGGAGATCTCCTTTTTGGCAAACTTCGACCTTACTTTCATAAGGTGGGCATCGCGCCCGTAAACGGAATCTGTTCGACGGATATCGTAGTCTTGAATTCTAGGAGTCCTGACGACAGACCATTCGTAATCAGCTGCATATCGCAAGACGAATTTGTCGCCTACACAGACAGAACCGCATACGGCACGAAGATGCCAAGGACCAGCTGGAGTCGTATGGAGAAGTTTGGAATATGCATTCCATCCACGCACGTACTTACAGCTTTCAATCGGACTGTAAGCCCACTCATCGATCGAATCGTTGCAAATGTCCTCGAAACCCGAACTCTTACCGAGACGCGCGACCTGCTTCTTCCGAGGCTCATGTCCGGTGAAATCCGAATCCGGGATGTCGAGCAAACCGCAGTGGCCGCCGCATGAAGCGCGTGGCGGTCGCGTCCAACATGTTGGCGTGGGCGCGCGAGCGCGCCGGGCTGGAGGGGACTGACCTCAAGCGCCGCTTCCCAAAGCTCGCCGCCTGGGAGTCCGGTGACGCAAGGCCGACCCTGAAGCAGCTCGAGGCCTTCGCGAAGGCTGTGCATGTACCGATCGGCTACCTCTTCCTGCCAATGCCGCCTGAAGAGTCGCTGCCCATCCCCGACTTTCGCACCGCTGCCAGTCAGGGCGTGCGGCTCGCGAGCCCAAACCTTCTAGACATGGTCTACGCCTGCCAGGAACGACAGGGATGGTATCGCGAGTTCGCGCAGACGACTCGACAGCCGGAAGTCGGCTTCGTCGGCAGTGCCTCGCTCGGCAGTGCCCCCGAGACTCTCGCCACCGAGATGGCCCGCACGCTCGGCTTCGATCTGCGGGCGCGGGCCGAGTGCCGCACCTGGGAGGAAGCCCTGCGCCTGTTCATCGTGCAGGCCGAGCGGATCGGCGTGCTCGTGATGTTGAGCGGTGTCGTGCTCAGCAACACCCACCGCCTCCTGGACCCCGAGGAGTTTCGCGGATTCGCGCTCGCGGACCGCCGCGCGCCGCTCGTCTTCATCAACGGCGCCGACACGAAGTCTGGCCAGATGTTCACCCTCGCGCACGAGCTCGCCCATCTCTGGCTCGGCAGCTCGGCCGTGTCGAACGCCAGCGCCGCACCTCTGCGCGGCTATCGCCGCGAGGAAGTGTGGTGCAACGCCGTCGCCGCCCAGCTGCTGGTGCCGCTGGCGGCGCTCCGCCCCGAGCTGCGCGAGGACGAGGGGCTCGACGAGGCGCTGCGCCGGCTGGCGCGGCGGTTCAAGGTCAGCACGCTCGTCATCCTGCGCCGGCTACTCGATGCGCACTGGCTCGACCGCGCGGCTTTCGAGGCTGCATGGGCCGCCGAACGCGCCCGGCTGCGCGAGATCGCGGGCAGCGGCGCCGGCGGTGGCGACTTCTACCGGACCACGCTGTCGCGAGTCAGCCGCCGCTTCGCGCGGGCGCTAGTCGAGAGCACCCTCGAAGGCCAGACGCTGTATCGCGATGCCTTCCGCATGCTCGGAGTCGCCAAGACCGAGACGTTCAACCGCATCGGCCGGGAAGTGGGGGTCATGCTTTGATCCGCTACCTGCTCGACGCCAACATCTTCATCCAGGCAAAGAACCTGCATTACGGCTTCGACTTCTGTCCGGCCTTCTGGGAATGGCTGCTTCAGCAGAACGGAGACGGCAACGTCGCCAGCATCGACAAGGTGGGTGGCGAGCTGCAGGGTGTCGAGGACGAGTTCTCCACTTGGGCGGCGGCCCGCGGCGCCTCCTTCTTCATGCCGCCGGATGACCAAATCCCGCCGGCCCTGACTCGCGTCAGCATCTGGGCAACGGGACAGTCCTACGAGCCGGCCGCCGTCGCGACCTTCTTGCAGGTGGCCGACTACTGGCTCGTGGCGCACGCCCTCGCCCACAGCTTCGTCGTCGTCACGCACGAGGTGCCGTCCGAATCGGTCCGCAAGATCAAGATCCCGAATGCCTGCATCGGGCTGGGCCTGCCCTGCGTCAGCCCCTACGAGATGCTGCGGCGCGAGCGCGCCCGGTTCGTTCTCGGCGGCGGACCGGGGCAGCCGTGACCTCCTTCGCCGAAAGCCACGTCGAGGAGGCCGCGCTGGCGTGGCTTTCGGAGCTTGGCTACGGCACAGCGGCAGGCCCCGACATCGGCCCGGACGGCACGGCGCCGGAAAGAGCCAACCACGGCGAGGTGCTGCTGGTCGAGCGAGTCCGCCGTGCCATCGAGAAGCTCAACCCCGGCCTGACGGCCGAAGCCCGGGCCGAGGCGCTGACCCGGTTGCTGCAGGCCGACACGCCGTTGCTGGTCGCCGAGAACCGCCGGCTGCACGGCTATCTGGTCGAAGGCGTGCCGGTCGAGGTCAAGCGGCCCGACGGCTCGATCAGCGGCGAGCAGGTCCGACTGGTCGACTTCGACGATCCCGACGCCAACGACTGGCTGGCGATCAACCAGGTCACGATCATCGAGAACAAGGCGCAGCGCCGTCCCGACGTCGTCGTCTTCGTCAACGGCTTGCCGCTCGGCGTCATCGAGCTCAAGAACCCTGGCGACGAGAACGCCACCCTCGACGGCGCCTTCAACCAGCTCCAGACCTACAAGACGCAGATCCCGTCGCTGTTCCGCACCAATGCCGTGCTGGTGGTGTCCGACGGCCTGGCGGCGCGCATCGGCTCGCTGACCGCCGACCGCGAACGCTTCATGCCGTGGCGCACGGTGACGGGCAACGGCATCGCGCCCAAAGGCTCGCCCGAGCTGGAGACCCTGCTGAAGGGTGTGTTCGAGCGGCGGCGCTTCCTCGACCTGGTCCGCGACTTCATCGTGTTCGCCGACACCGGCAGCGACGTCGCCAAGATCCTGGCGGGCTACCATCAGTTCCATGCGGTGCAGCGGGCCATCGCCTCGACGCTGCGCGCCGTCGCGCCACCACCGGCAAGACGTCGCGGCGCCGGCGAGGATCCGGCGGCCTTCGGCCTGCCCGGGGTCAAGGACTATGCCCAAGGTGACAAGCGGATCGGCGTCATCTGGCACACGCAGGGTTCCGGCAAGAGCCTGCTGATGACCTTCTATGCCGGCCTGATCGTCAAGCATCCGGCGATGGAGAACCCGACGCTGGTCGTGCTGACCGACCGCAACGACCTCGACGATCAGCTCTTCGCCACCTTCAGCATGTGCAAGGGCCTGCTGCGGCAGACGCCGCAGCAGGCCGCCGACCGCGAGGACTTGCGCCGCCTCCTCGACCGGCCGTCGGGCGGCGTGATCTTCACGACCCTGCAGAAGTTCGCGCCCGAGCCGGGCCAGCGCGACGTCCCTGCCCTCACCGAGCGGCGCAACGTGATCGTGATCGCCGACGAAGCGCATCGCAGCCAGTACGGCCTCGAGGCGCGGGTCGAGCGCAAGACCGGCGAGGTGAGCTACGGCTTCGCCAAGTACCTGCGCGATGCCCTGCCCAACGCCTCCTTCATCGGCTTCACCGGCACCCCGATCGAGGACGGCGACGTCTCCACGCCGGCGGTGTTCGGCGACTATATCGATGTCTACGACATCAGCCGCGCGGTCGAGGACGGCGCCGCCGTGCCGATCTACTACGAGAGCCGGCTGGCGCGCATCGAGCTGGACGCGGACGAGAAGCCCAGGATCGACGCCGAGGTCGAGGAACTGACGGAGGACCAGACCGAAACCGAGCAGGAGCGGCTGAAGCGCAAGTGGGCCAGCGTCGAGGCGCTGGTCGGCTCCGACAAGCGGCTGAAGATGGTGGCGGCCGACTTGGTCGCCCACTTCGAGGAACGGCTGGCGGCGCTCGACGGCAAGGCCATGATCGTCTGCATGAGCCGGCGCATTTGCGTGGCGCTCCATGAGGCGATCAAGGAGTTGCGGCCCCAGTGGCACAGCGACGACGACGAGGCTGGCACGATCAAGGTAGTGATGACCGGCGCGGCGTCCGATCCGCCGGCGTGGCAGCCCCACATCGGCAAGCGGCCAAAGGCGCGGCGCGAGCTGCTCGCCAAGCGCGCCAAGGATGCTGCCGATCCCCTGAGGCTGGTGATCGTACGCGACATGTGGCTGACGGGCTTCGATGCGCCCTGCATGCACACCATGTACGTGGACAAGCCGATGCGAGGCCATGGGCTGATGCAGGCGATCGCCCGCGTCAACCGGGTGTTCAAGGACAAGCCGGCCGGACTGGTGGTCGACTACATCGGTCTCGCCCAGAACCTCAAGAGCGCACTCGGCCAATACTCGGGCGGCGACCGCGAGCAGACGGGCATCGACGAAGCCGAGGCCGTGCGCGTCCTGCAGGAGAAGTACGAGGTCGTGCGGGCGATGCTCCGGCCCGACATGGCGGGCGGCTTCGACTACCGGCCGGCGTTCGCCCCGGATGCCACGCCGCAAGCGCGCCTCGCCATCATGGCCAGCGCTCTCGACTGGGTGCTGACCCTGCAGCAGGCCGATACCGCGAAGGAGACCACCGATGACGGCAAGAAGCGCACGCATCGGCGCTTCGCCGACGCCGTGCTGGCGCTCTCGAAGGCCTTCGCTCTGGCGGCGGCGAGCGACGAGGCCCGCGCGATCCGCGACGAGGTCGGATTCTTCCAGGCGATCCGCGCTGCGCTGGTCAAGAACGAGCCGGGCGACGGCCGGAAGAGCGCCGCCGACCGCGAGCTCGCCATCCACCAGATCGTCAGCCGCGCGGTGGTCTCGACGGAGATCGTCGACATCATGCGGGCGGCGGGCCTGCGCAGCCCCGACATCTCGATCCTGTCCGACGAGTTCCTGGCCGAGGTGCGCGACAGTGACCGCAAGAACCTCGCCATCGAGGCGCTGCGCAAGCTGATCAACGGCGACGTGCGCTCGCAGGCCCGGCGCAACGTCACCCAGGCCCGCGCCTTCTCGGAGCGTCTGGATGCGGCCATCGCCCGCTATCACAGCAATGCACTGACGACGGCGCAGGTGCTGGACGAGCTGATCAGGATCGCCAAGGACATCCAGGCCGCGCGCCGGCGCGGCGAGGAGCAGAATCTCAGCGACGAGGAGATTGCCTTCTACGATGCCTTGGCCGAGAACGAGAGCGCGCGGCAAGCGATGGGCGAGCCCGCTCTACGGGTGATCGCGACTGAACTGGTGAAGAGCGTCAAAGCCAGCGTCTCGACCGACTGGATGCACCGCGAAGGCGCGCGGGCGCGCATTCGGGTGTTGGTGAAGCGGATCCTGCGCAAACACGGCTATCCGCCGGATCTGCAGGATGCGGCAGTGCAGAATGTGTTGCGGCAGGCCGAGGAGCTGGCGCCGGAGTGGGTAGCGATGGTGTGAGTCGCACGACGTCATGACGTTGTTCACGAAAATCGAGTGCATCAAAAGACGTGACGGCGTCAAGATCCGCTGATCCAGTCCGCTATCGATCAGAAGTTCAGAGCGGCGCTAACCAGCCAGGCGGTGACGCCCGGACCCGCAATGGCAGATGCGCGTACTGTCGCTCCTTGCACACCACGAATGACGCCCGGTGCGATGATCTGCAGTCCCCCGCCGACCTCGGCGAACGCGTTGAACCCCAGTACGCTGGGATTGGTATCCGGAAGCCACGTGCCCTTGGCGTACCCCAGCCAGCGCACGGCGTTGGCGGCAATGTGCCAACCTGTCGGGCCGGTGAGAGTTACGGACCCGTTTGCTACGCCGAAGCTGTCATTGCCTTGGAGAGCGCTGCTCGATGCTCCTGTCACCAGCGCAACGAGCTCATTGTAGCGGGCCTGTGCTCTGAGGTTCGTGTCGCCGCGAAGCGGAGTCTCGTAGATGAGTTCCAGTGCGCCTCCCAGCAACACGGAGCTCAAGGACGCGTCGCTGAGGATGCCGCTGACCTGAGAGCGCGCAAGGACCGAGTTGGGACCGAAGAAGTGCGCGTCACCGCCGACGTACGAGTATCCGGCGAGCACGATTGGCCGGACCTTGAAGCCGTTCCCCAAGGGAACGTCGATCCCACCGCCGGCAAGTGCCGACCAGGCATTGAATGTGAGCTTTACGCTGTTCGGAGAGTTGCCGTCGCTGGTCAGGGGGAAGGTCTGACTGCCTGTCAGGTAACCGAGGGTGATCTCTGCATAGGGCGCCACACCCGAGAGGAAGCCGCCTTCGATTGGATCGAAGCTATGACCGATTGGCAGCTGGAAGCTGTTGAGGTCAAAGTTGCTGTAGTACCGCGCGGCCGCGATCCCCGGGGTTCCGCCCAGGATGGAAAAGGTCTGGAATGCGCGGCCCAATCCTTCGCTCTGCGTGACACCTTCCGGTCCCAACGTCACCGTCTGCGCATTGCCGGATGAAGCAATGGCAAAAACTGCGGTGCCGGCAAGAACCGCCGCGCGCATCCAACGCCGTCCCGATTGCTTCAAGGTTCAACTCCTCAATGACGAGCGATCATACCCTGATAGGCGCGGGGGCTACAGGCGAGAAGCTGGCCACCGTCATGCACTGCCGGCGCGCGCGTCGTTTTGACGAAGCGCCCCGGGACAGGTCAGTCAAAAGGACGCTTTATCAGATCGTCTCGGCCGAGTTTCAAATGGGACGCCACATCGCTCAGGATCGCAGCGAGCGTGCCGATCATCAGCGGATCATGCGCCGGGATTGTCACGTGATGCTGCTCGCCTGTCAGGCGAGTCATTCGAATATGACTTCCTGACTGCCGAAACGATCTGGTAGCCGACCTTGCGCAGCGCACTTGCAAGATCGATACCGGAGAGGTCACGCGGCAGCCTCATGCCGCGATCACTTCATCCCTCACAAAGTGGAGGCGGATCAGCTTTGGCGCCGTGCCCGGATCGAAGTGGCACTGGATGGCATCACGGACCCGGTCGTGCAGTTCGGCCACAGACTCTGCCTGGGTGAAAATAGACTCTCCGACGGCACGAGCCGAATAGCCGCCTTCAGGCGCCTCTTCCACGACAAAAATGATCTCGACCATGCTTCTCTCCAACACCTTCGATTATGTCACGACGATGGTCTGGGCGCACGATCCGCAGAGGCCACGTGCTGCTGCCGGATGACCACCGCACGGCACCACGCCGGCGGCGCGTATGTCGCGGCACACGCCGATCCCCGGCCTCGCCCGGCTACGCAAGCGCCTACAAGGTGTCGTTGAGCCACCCCCTGGCACCCTTTCTCGCAGTTTGCGTCACTTCTCCATGAGTGGCTAACGGCCCGGGCCGTGAGGGGCTCGAAAGGGCTGATTTTGCGAGATTTTCTCGCTGGCGGTCCCTACGGGATTCGGACCCGTGTTTCAGCCTTGAGAGGGCCAGCGACTATCGTTCTTTGCCAAGACTTCGGCCTTATTGTCGCGTCGGTTTCCCCCGGCTCACCCGACGGGAATCTCAACCTTGGTAAAGCCGCCTGGCGCTACAGTCGCGATGGCGGCGGCGATTTCGCGAAGCTTGTTCTTGATGAGCCGCCACCGGCCTCTGCCAGGCACGACGACGGCGATCCTTCGGCCAGTCAGATTTTGTTGGTAGCGGATATTGCGATCGGTGGTGACGAATACATCGAACCCGGCCGCTTCAGCGAGCCGGCCACCGATGCCAAGGACGCGTGCCGCCGGCGCACCGTGTCCGGCTCTGGAGCCGCACGCCCGAATTCGTGTCGTGCAGCCCTTCGTCTTCATCTACGACTACGACGGCGATGAAACGACGATCTTGCGCATCGTCGACGGCCGCCGCGAAATCACGCCGGAGCTCCCGGGCTGTTGACAGCGACCTGTCGACGATTGCGTTTTGTCATTGCCAACAGGCGCACCGCAGCAGCAACAAGAACGAGGACAGCCATCGGCCAATAGAAGCTGTCGATCGGCACGCGCTTGCCGACGGCAACGGCGAAGCTGATCCAGATGTACCAGCCGCCGATCAGGTGCAGCAGGCGCCACTTGCGTGGTCCGAGCCAGGCGGCGGTGCGGTCGAACGAGGTCGCCGTCATCGCCGCGATGAACAGGTAGGCGGTGCCGGCCAGCACGATGGTCGTGACGTTGGTGAGCTTCCAGAACAGCTCGCGGTCGAGCGCGGCCAGCGCGAGGATCGCGCCGAGATGGATGAAGTGCGAGACGGCGAAGGAGACGCCGAGATAGCGCCGGTTGCGGCGCTGCCAGCGCGTCGCGGCCGACGGCAGCAGCTCGACCAGGGCGCTGGCGGTGAAGGCGAGCGCGAACAGGACCAGCGAGGTCCGCGCCGTGGCGCGGATCGCGAGCCGCACGCTCTCGACGTCCCAGCCGTGGCTCGCCATGAGGGTGAGCGTCATCGCGCCGAGAAGCAGCGACAGGGTGCCGACCAGACGCCATCCGTTCATGGTGCTCCGCTCCGCAACAAGGCCGTGCGCCTGAGGCGCCGGCCCAATCCGATGACATGGAACGACAGCACGCCCAGCAGGGCGATCTCTCCGGCCGCCGACAGCAGGACGTGGATCGGCGCGCCGTTGGCGAACAGGTCGGCGCGCACGATGCCGGCGCCGATGGACGCTAAAAGGCCAACCAGACAGATCGCGAGCGCGGCCAGCGATCGGCGGAAGGCGAACCACGCGATGACGCCCACCGCGAGTGCGGCGATGAAGGCATAGCGGTCGATCAGCGGTGCCAGGGCAAGGACGTCGTCATCCAGCCAGATCACGCGCAGACGCATGGCCACGAAGGTGACCACGACCGTGACCGCGAGCGTGATCCAGGTGCGGCGCGCCTGGCGGTCGACGGCATCGACGGCGAACCCAGCGGCGATCTCGCGGCCGAGACCGAAGCGCTCGACGGCGCGGCGCTCGGCCTCGGGCGACGGCCAGGCCGGATCGGCTTCGGCGGCCTCGCGCAGATGGTCCTCGACCTCGCTGGCCAGGCGACGGGCCAGCGCGGGATCGAAGTCGAGCTCGCCGCGCAGGTTGGCGACGTAGTCGTCGATCGCGCCGTTCATGCGCGCCCGCCTTCCAGTGCCGTGTCGACGGCCTGCGAGAAGCGACCCCAGGCCTTGCGGCGCTCGCCGAGCGCCGCCGACCCTGCCCTGGTGATCGAGTACACGCGGCGACGACGGCCATTGGGCGGCGTCGTCCAGGCGCTGGACAGCAGGCTGGCCTGTTCCAGCCGATGCAGGGCGGGATAGACCGTGCCCTCCGGCAGATCGAACGTGCCGGCGCTGCGCTGCCTGATGGCCTCGATGATGGCGTAGCCATGCGCCGGTCCGGCTTCCAGCGCGGCCAGCACGATGGCGTCGAGGTGCCCTTTGAGCATTTCAGCTTCCATACCTAGCATAACTAGGTATGTGACTCGCCGACGTCAAGCCGGTCGCACTGCCCCGTCGAACACAGGTTGGTGAGCGGATGAATCCCGCATGAATTGACGTCATCGCGGTCGGTGAGGCCGGCCGGGCCTGCACCGATCCACAGTTGACCACTGTAAACCACAGTTTACAATGGCCGCATGACGATCGAGGTCGTCGAAACCGCTGTTTTCCAGCACTGGATGAACCGGCTCAAGGATGCGGTGGCCAAGGCCCGCATCCTCGCCCGCCTCAGGCGGGCGTCGATGGGCAATCTCGGCGACTGGAAGGCGGTTGGCGGCGGCGTCGCCGAAATGCGCATCGATCACGGCCCGGGATATCGGATCTACTTCGTCCGGCGGAACAACAGGATGATCATCGTCCTCGCCGGCGGAACAAAGCGAACACAGAGCTCGGATATCGAGAGAGCGATCGAGATCGCCAGCCAGTTGAAAGGATGAACGATGGCAAAGGTCCGGCTCAGAAAGTTCGATCCCGCGAACTACCTTCGCAGCGAGAAGGATCTCGCCCTTTACCTCGATGCCTGCCTCAAGGAGGGTGGCGACGATCCCGCCTTCATCGCCGCCGCTCTCGGCGACATCGCGCGTGTCCGCGGCATCAGCGATCTCGCCAACAGAACGGGGATGACACGAGCGGGCCTCTACAAGGCTCTCGGCAAGGACGGCAATCCGTCGTTCGGCGCCGTCCTCAAGGTGATCCGCGCCATGGGCCTGGAGTTGCGCATCGGGCCGCAGAGGTGAGGCGGGCCCGATGGCGTCTCGTATTCGCACCGGGAAGCGCCGAGGTCGCAACTCGTCCGGGCTGGGCGCCTTTGCAGGACAGCTCATCGCCGATCGGACGACCATGGAGGACGATGACATGGCGTGGGCGCGGCCACTGATCGACGAGGCCCGTGCGGCGATCGCGAGAGGCGATGCCTGTTCGCTCGAAGAGGCAGAACTCGACAGCGACCGCGCGGTGACCGTCCTCGACCGTCGATCGCCCCGGCCTTCATCGCATCGCCGGCGCAAAGCCACTTGAACTTCCGCCCTGAACCGCGATTAGTGCCGCCATGAGCACCTCCTTCGACGTCATCGTGGTCGGCGCAGGGCCGGCCGGCCTCACAGCAGCCACCGGCGCCGCGCGTGCCGGCCTGAAAGCCCTTTGCCTGGACAAGCTCGCGCCGGGCGGCGCCCTCATCAATCTCGCCGAGCTGCACGATGTCGAGGGCGACGCCGATGGACCGCAGATCGCCTCGAAGCTGACCGACGAGGCGACGGAGGCCGGCGTCGAGCTGGGCTTCGGCGAGGTGGTGAAGCTCACCGGCAATGGTGGCGGTTCCGGGCCGTGGACGGTCGAGACCGCCGACGGCGAGCGTCACACCGGCCGCGCCGTGGTGATCGCCACCGGCCTTGCCAAGGGCACGCTCGGCCTGCCCGAGGAAGCCGAGTATGACGGCCGCGGCCTCTCCCACTGCGCGTCGTGCGATGGCCCGCTCTACGCCGGCCGGCCTGTCGTGGTCGCCGGCACCGAGGGATGGGCGCCGCGCGAAGCCGCCGAGCTGCAGGTCGTGGCGGGCGACGTCACCGTGATCGGCAAGCCGGCGGCAGCACTGCCCGACGGCGTGCATCGCCTCGACGGCCGCATCGTGGCACTCGAAGGCGCCGACGGGCTGCAGTCGGTCGTGGTCGAAAGTGGCGGCGCGCGGAAGACCATTCCGGCCAGCGCGGTGTTCGTCTATGTCGGCCAGTCTCCCGCTGCGGAATTCGTGCCGGAAACGCTTGCACGCGACGCCGCCGGGCATATCGTTGTCGACGAAGGGGGCCGCACCTCGGCAGCCATGGTGTTCGCCGTGGGTGACGTGCGGGCCGGCGCCCGGCACCATCTCGCCGACGCCATCGCCGACGGCCAACGCGCTGGCCAGGCGGTCGTGGCAGCCCTCAAGGAGACCTCATAGGTCTTCCGGACCGCGCGCTTCCAGCGCGCTCATGAATCAAGAGCGAGCCGGAGGCTCGCGGTCCGGAAGAGGATGACATGAGCGCGCTGGAAGCGCGCGGTCCGGAAGAGCAAGAAGGAGAAACGTCATGCGTATCGTCAATCCAAGCTTCGGCATTTCCGCCACCTCGGCGGAGAAAGTCGCTCTCAAGCCCGTCAACTGGGCAACCGACGCGATTGCCCTGGTGTCGAACTCCAAGCCGAACGCCCGCGAGCTGCTGGCCGGCATCCGCGACAAGCTGGGCGCCAACCGCAAGATCGACAACATCGACTTCCTGTCCAAGAACAGCGCCAGCCAGCCGGCGCCGGCCGACGTGCTCGAGAAGGTCGCCGCCAACTACAGAGGAGCGCTGCTGGCGATAGCGGATTGAGGAAGCTGTTCATCGTGGAGTTTCCACGACAGCATCGAACTCGAGAAGCGCGGCATCACGGCCTACGTGATCGCCACCGAGACGTTCAAGCCGTTGGTTCTGGCCCAGGCCAAGGCCCGCAAGGTCGAGCCCCGGCTGATCGTCGTGAAGCATCCCATCGGCGGGCTCAATGCCGACGAACTGCGCGAACGCATCGAAGCGGCAACCAAGGGACTGACCGAGGCGACTGCCAAATGAGTGGGGCAAAATGAAGGACATCGCCGAGCAGGAGGTGATCGACATTCCCGACATGGATGTCGAGGCGTTCAACGAGTTCGCCGCCGAACAGGGCTGGAGCGACGGCATGCCGCTCTACGTACCGACCGAGGAGAAGGTCGCGAAGTTCGTCGACACGGTGCGGGGCGACAACCGCCCGATCCCGCCGGTGCCGCCGCGCCAGGTCGTGCCGACGCTGCAGAGCATGGCGGCCAACGCGGTGATGGCCGGCTGCAAGCCGGAATATTTCCCGGTGGTGACGGCGGCGCTGCGCGGCGTGCTCGATCCCGAGTACAATCTGCACGGCACGCTGGCGACCACGCATTCCTGCGCGCCCGTCGTGATGGTGAGCGGGCCGATCCGCCATCAGCTCGGCATCAACTGCGGCTCCAACTGCTTCGGCCAGGGCTGGCGGCCCAACGCCACGATCGGCCGCGCGCTCGGCCTCATGCTGCTCAACATCGCCGGCGCCAAGCCCGGCGAGATGGACCGCTCGACCCAGGGCAATCCCGCCAAGTTCACCTTCTGCTTCGGCGAGAACGAGGAGGAGAACCCGTGGACGCCCTACCACGTGCAGCGCGGCTTTGCGCCCGGCGACAACGTGGTGACGGTGATGTCGGGCGAAGGCCCGCACAACCTCAACGACCACGGCAGCACCACGGGCGATGGCCTGCTGACGACCTTCGCCGGCGGCATGTCGACGCCGGGCGCCAACACCGTCTACGGCAAGGGACCGATGATGGTGATCATCGGCCCCGAGCACGCCGCCACCCTGAAGCGCGACGGCTACACCATCGAGAGCGTCCGCGAGGAGCTGTTCAAGCGCTCGCGGGTGCACGCCTCGCGCATCTCCAAGGAGAACCAGGAGACCTACACCAGCACCGGCCACATGCCGGACGGCGACTGGTTCACCATCGGCCGCTCAGCCGCCGACATCCACATCACCGTGGCCGGCGGACCGGGCAAGCACTCGGCCTTCATCCCGTCGTTCGGCGGCACGACCGTGGCTTCCGTGCGTATTGCCGGATGAGCGAACCGGCATGACCGAATGGTGCGGCTGGCCGGTCGTCGATGAAGCGGCGAGCTGGGAGAACGCACAGCAGATCCTGACCGACGCCGAGCTGTCGGACGGCCTGCCGCTGGTGCCGCCGACGCGGCGGCGGCTGGAGGCCATGGTGGCCGGCGTCGCCGGCCGCGGCGATTCGCACGGCATGATGCCGCCCATGTTCGGCGACATCACGCCCGACGCCGTCGCCTATCAGTGCGTGATCGCGGGCTGCCGGCCGGCCGAGCTGCCGGTGGTGCTGGCGGCGGCGGCGGCCACGCTCGCACCCGACTTCAACCTGTTGGGCATCGCCACCACGACCGGCACGGCCTCAGTGGCGCTCTGCGTGCACGGGCCGATCGCGCGCAGGCTCGGCATCAACGCCGGCACCAACTGCCTGGGCCCGGGCAACCGCGCCAACGCCAGCATCGGCCGCGCCCTGCAGCTCTCGATCCGCAACATCGGCGGCGCGCGCGCCGAGACCGGCGACATGGCGACCATGGGCCAGCCCGGCAAGTACACCTTCTGCTTCGCCGAGCGCAGCGACGGCCCCTTCCCCACGCTGACCGCGCGCCGCGGTCTGGGCGCCGACGCCAGCGCCATCACGGTGATGGGCATCTCCGGTACCGCCGAAGTGCTGCCCGGCGACGGCGAGGGAGCCACGCCGGAAGCGATCCTCTCGCCGATCGTGACGGCGATGCGCGCCGGCATCGTCATGTCGAGCATCCATCGCAAGAACGAGCGCGGCGAGCAGGTCTTCCTGCTGCCGCTGGAGATGGCCGAGAAGATCGCGCGCCACGACGGCTGGGATATCGCCCGGGTGCAGCGCTACGTGTTCGACGAGGGCCAACTCGCCGGCGGGGGCGTGGCGCGCTCGGCCGACGCCATCCATCCCATCCTGACCGGCGGCGCCGGCGTCAAGATGACTTACCTGCCGGTGTGGGGCGGCGGCTCGGAGACGGTGACGCGCCTGATCGAGTCCGCCGTCGTTCACTTGCCATCTTGCGATACTTTGCCTTGAGGCGGTCGAGCACCTCTTCGGCTGGCGTCACCTTTCCCGCCCTAAGCTGCCGCCCGGCCGCGTTCGATCGCACGATCGAGCTCGGCCAGGCGTTGCTCTCGTCGCTGCACCAGGCGCACAGCCGTCTGCAGCACCTCGCGCTTGGACTTGCAACGGCCACTGTCGACAAGCGAAGAGACGAACTTTTCGAGTTCGGGACCAAGATCAAAATCCATGCTCATGGCGGCCCTGGCTGAACGTTGATTGAAGAATACCGGCGCCAATCGACTTGGTCGCTGCTGTTCTTACACAGGCCGGAAATCAAACCCTCATCCGCCGGTCATCGCTTTGAAACCGGTACCCGCCAAATCGGCCGCTGACGCCATCTGGAGGGTGCCATGTCCCGTCCCATCAATCGCCGCCGTTTCGCTCTCACCGCCGCCGCCCTCGCGGCACCGGTCATCCTGCCGCGCCACTCGCTCGGCGCCGACGTCAAGGTCGACCTGGTCCACCTGTTCTCGGGCGCCGAGCATCCCATCCAGAAGGTCATCAAGGCCTTCAACGACAAGCGCACCGGCGTCACCGTCGTCAGCCGCCAGGACGGCACGACCTACGAGACCATCACCCAGAAGGCGATGTCGGCGATCGCCGCCGGCCGCGGCCCCGCCCTGATGACCACCGGCTGGAAGCTCGGCGACTTCGCGAAGAAGACGCTGGGCGCCCAGGACTTCCGCCAGATCTTCGGCGCCGAGCGTACCGAGGCGCTGCTGGCGAAGTTCCGCCCGCAGGTCCGCCCGCTCGCCTCGATCGGCGGCGTGCCGATCGGCCTGCCGTGGTCGATGAGCACGCCCGTGCTCTACGTCAACCAGTCGCTGTGGACCGAGGCCGGCCTCGATCCCAAGGCCGAACCGAAGACCGTCCAGGAGCTCTATCCCATGGTGCGCCAGCTCCAGGACAAGACCGGCAAGCAGGGGCTCTGCTACGAGGTCAACGAATGGCTGCCGCAGGCCTTCATCCAGAACGCCGGCGGCGACGTCATCGACGGCGACGGCAAGCCGGTGATGGACAGCGGCGCCGCCGTGAAGGGCATCGAGGCCTTCGTCCAGCCGCGCCGTGACAATCTCTGGCGGGTCATGACCATCCCCGAGATGGTGGCGGCCTATCAGGCCGGCGCGATCGGCGTCATGGCTTCCTCGTCGGCGCGCCAGTCCGGCGTGCGCCAGACCGCCAAATTCGACCTGCGCCTGATCCAGATGCCGGGCCTCGCCGGCCTGCCGCGCCGCATGAATTCCGGCGGCAACTTCCTCGCCGTCTACTCCAAGATCAAGGAGCAGCAGGACGGCGCCTACAAGTTCATGGAATTCGTCTCCAGCAAGGAAGGTTTCGAGATCTGGCTGGCGACCGGCTATCTCAACGTCACCACCAACGACATCCCAGTGCGGCCCGGCAACGAGGCGGCGCACGCCCAGATGGAAGGCGGGCTGACCAGCGAGACGATCTGGCCGGGCGCCCGCGGACTCGAGGCGCTCACCGTGCATATCGACTGGATCACCCGGATCGTGAACGGCGCCGTCACGGTGCCCGACGGGCTTCGGTCCGACCGGCAGGCGATCGAGAAGCTGATCGCGGCATGAGCATGGCCTGGCGACGCCTCGGCGGGTCGCCCTGGCTGTTCGCCGGCCCCGCCGTCGCCGCCGCCCTCCTCTTCGTCTGGCTGCCCATGGCGGCCACGCTCGGCCTGTCGTTCTTCGACTGGAGCCTGCTGCGCCAGGAAGCAACGTGGCGCGGCCTCGATCACTACAGAGGCACGCTCGCCAACCCGGACTTCCATCTGGCGCTGGTCAACACCGGCGTCTATCTCCTGGCGCTGCTGCCGCTGCAGGTCGGCGTGCCGCTGGTGCTGGCTTTCGCCCTCATGCGCGTGCAGGCCAAGGCGACCGGCCGCGTCTACCGCACCGCCCTGTTCGCGCCCTCGGTGCTCTCCTTCCCCGTCGCGGCGGTCGTCTGGCTGTGGCTGTTCAATCCCACGGTCGGTTTCCTCAACACGCTCACGGGCATGGCCGGCGTGCCGCCGCAGCGCTGGCTCAGCGACCCCGACCTCGCGATCTGGAGCGTCATCGTCGTCGCCTTCTGGAAGAGCTTCGGGCTCAACCTGCTGATCTTCCTGGCCGCCCTCGCCAACGTGCCGCGCGATCTCGTCGAGGCGGCGCGCATCGACGGTGCCGGCGGCTGGCGCCGCGCCCTCGACATCGAGCTGCCCCTGATCTCGCCGGCCCTGTTCTTCGCCGTCGTCACCACCTTCATCGTCGTGCTCGACGAGATCGTGGGCGCGGTCGACGTCCTGACCGAGGGCGGGCCCTACCGGACCTCCAGCAATCTGCTCTATTTCCTGTACGAGCGCGGCTTCCGCCACTTCCAGTTCGGCGAGGCGGCTGCGGTCGCGGTGCTGATCGCCGCCATCGTCGCCGGCGTGACCTGGGCGCAGTTCCACTTCGGAGAGCGGCGTGTCCACTACGACTGACGCCATCGCGGAGCGCGGACCTCCAGGTCCGATCGTGAATCATGATGCGGACCTCGCGCGGAAGCGACCGGAGGTCGGTTCCGCTAGGGTCCGCGCTCCGACACGCCGCGGCGGTCAGCTCCTTTTGCACGCGGCCTTCATCGCGGTCTGCGTCGCGACCCTGTTCCCGATGCTCTGGATGCTGCGCACCGCCTTCGCTCCCTCCCAGGACGTGTTCCGCGCCACGCTGTCGCTCTGGCCCGACAATGCGACGCTGGGCAACTTCGCCGCCGCCTTCCGGCTTCATCCGGTCGGTACATGGTTCATGAACTCGGTGGTGGTCGCCGGTGCGATCACGCTCGGCAAGCTCGCGGTCTCGCTACCCGCGGCCTTCGCCTTCGGTGTCCTGTCGTTTCGCGGACGCGATGCCGCCTTCGCCCTGGTCGTGGGCACCATGACCGTCCCCTACGTCATCACCCTGCTGCCGACCTACGTGGCGGTTGCCGGCATCGGGCTCTACGACACGCTGAGCGGCGTCATCGTGCCGACGATCGGCCATTGCGGCTTCGTCGTGTTCTTCCTGCGCCAGGCTTTCAAGGCGTTGCCGCGCGAGCTGTTCGAGGCCGCCCGCATCGACGGCGCGGGACCGTGGCGGCAGATGGTCGAGATCGCGTTGCCCAACATCTGGGGCGCGGTGGCGGCCATGGCCGTGCTGTCCTTCCTCGGCGCGTGGAATCTCTATCTCTGGCCGCATCTCATCCTGGATGCGAGCGAGCACAAGACCCTGTCGATCGGCCTGAAACTGTTCGCAACCACCGGCGAACAGGGCGGCGAATGGGGCCCGCTGATGGCCACCGCCCTGCTGGCCGCCCTGCCGGTGGTGGTGCTCTATCTGGTGGCCCAGCGACAACTGGTGTCGGCCTTCGCCACCTCGGGCATACGCTGATCAGCGTTCGGAGAACCGACCCAGCTTCTTCGCTTCCGCCGAGAGACGGCCGCGGGTCCGCGCTCGAGCCAGGGCGGGCGCCGTCACGGCGGCACTACTGGCACCCAGCTGCCGCAGCGGCGACAGCGCGCGCTCGAGGGACAGCAGCGGACGCCTGGCCCGCCAGAATGGAATCGTCCGCTTGGTTCCAAGCACTACAGCCTCCATCCAATCCAGTCACAGATGCCACGGCCCATGACCCAGTCGAGGTCGTCACCTTTCAGCCACGGCATTTCCTCCGTGAACATGGTGACGCCCTGGCGGTAGGTACAAGGCAGCCGCGACCAATCGGTTCCCCAGAAAGTGCGTTTGGGCCCGAAGGCGTCGAAAACGCGGCGGACATGGGGATGCACCGAGCGGAAAGGCCAGGTCTTGTCGTCGGCATAGCAGGGCATGGCCGAGACCTTGGCCGCCACGTTGGGCCGCCTGGCGAGCGCCAGCACCTTGTCGAGGGTGGCGAAGTTGGTGGCTTCGCTGACGTCCTTGGCGCTCCTCAGCCCGAGATGGTCGAGCACCAGCCGGAGCCCCGGGTAGCGTTCGGCAACCTTGTCGGCGAGATGCATGTATTCGTGGTGGAACAGCACCATGGCGGGAATGCCCGCCTTCTCCATCTCGCCCCATACCCAGTCGAAGCGGCCGTCGAGCAGCGGCTGGCGCAGGACCTCGGTGTGGAAGGTGAAGCGCATGCCCATCATGCCCTTCTGCTTCTTCCAGCCGGCGAGCTGGTCGCGCGCGCCCGGGGTGTCGGGGTCGAGGCGGCCCATGATGCAGAAGCGGTCGGGATGGCTTGCCGCGGCGTCGAGTGCCACGTCGTTGCGATCGCCTTCCCATGACGGCGGCACGATGACGACGCCGTCGACGCCGGCCTTGTCCATCTCGGCCAGAAGCTCCTGCTTGCCGAGCGGCGCGCGATGCGGCTCGGCGCGCGCCGGCCACGGACGCTCGGGCGTGTTGGCCGCCCAGATGTGCACCTGGGCGTCGACGATCTTCATCTCTCTCCTCCAAATCCTTGATGCTCCTCTCCCCCGCCAGAGGGAGATGTTGGTTTAGGGGGGTGCACGAGCTTTCGAAGGCCCCCTCCCCTAGCCTCTCCCCCTAGCGGGAACATGAGGGGGAGGACATGAGAGGCTATCGCCAACCCAACGCACTTCGCGTCCAGCGGGCGATCAGCCCCATGCCGAGCCCCCAGAACCCATAGACGATCGGCACCACCACCAGGCCCGGCATGCGGAAACCACCGCCCATGGGCACTCCCTTGATCGGCAGCACGACGAACCAGTTGACCAGCGTGACGACGATGCCCGCGAACAGCACCCAGCCCAGCACGCCGCCCAGTGCGCCCGGCAGGCGCGGCACGACGAAGGCGGCGAGGATGCCCCACAGGCCGCCCCAGAAGGCCGCCGACACGATGGTCGGCACGCCCAGCGGCGGCACGGGCTGCATGTTGTAGATCCGCGCCCGAGCCCAGCCCAACTCGGTGGCGAACCAGAAGCCGAACTGATGGAAGATGAGGACGCCTACTGCGCCGGCAATAAATCCGACGAGGATCGTGCGCATCGTGTTGCTCATGCGAGTGCTCCCCCGGCTGGTTTGCGGTCACGCCACGGCTGGGTGCGTTCGAGTTCCGCGGCCAGGGAGAATAGCATTTCCTCCGCCCCGAAGCGGCCCATGAACTGCAGGCCGATCGGCCGGCCATCTTCGCTCCAGGCGAGCGGCATCGACATCGCCGGCACGCCGGCGGCGTTGCATACCGAGGTGAACGCGACCATGGGCGCCAGGCCCTGCTGGTATTGCTCGCTGCTGCCGTCCATCCGCACGTCGCCGAGCGGCAGCGACACCCGGGCGATCGTCGGCGACAGCAGGACGTCGTGCCGCTCGAAGAACGCGCCGAGCTGGCGCCCGGTGCGGTGGAAGGTCTGGACGGCACGGATGTAGTCATGAGCGCCGATCCGGCGGCCCTGTTCGGCGGCCTGCCGGGTCATCGGCTCGAGGTCCTCCGGCCCTGGCATGCGGCCGTTGGCGCGGATCTGGATGTTGGTCCAGGTGTTGGCTGCCATGATCGTGCCCAGCGCTTCCCCTGATGCCGTAGCGTCATAATCGGGCGCGGCCTCCTCGACCTGATGGCCGAGCCCTTCGAGCAGATTGGCGGTGCGCTCAACCGCGGCGACCAGCACGGCATCGAGCGGTGCGCCGCCTACCGGCTTGCGCATGAATGCCACGCGCAGCCTGCCCGGTGCGCGCTGCGTTGCCGCCAGGAACGAGCCGGCGGCCGGCGCCGTGTAGGGATCGCCGGGCTCCCTGCCGGCAAGGGCGTCGAGCAAGGCCGCACTGTCGCGCACGGAAATCGACACGCAATGCTGCGTGCCGGCGCCGGCCAGCGTCTCGCCGATCGGCGCCAGGCTGACGCGGCCGCGCGAGGGTTTCAGGCCAAACAGACCGCACAACGCCGCCGGAATGCGGATCGAGCCGCCACCGTCCGTGGCATGCGCCATCGGCAGGCCGCGGGCCGCGACGACGGCCGCCGATCCGCCCGACGACCCGCCCGGCGACAGGCCCCTGCGCCAGGGATTGAGCGTGGCGCCGCCGAACGCAGGCTCGGTGGTCGGCGCCAGGCCGAATTCGCTGGTGTTGGTGCGGCCGACGATCACCAGCCCGGCCCGCCGCATGCGCGCCACGGCGGCGCTGTCAGCGACGGCGACGGGCTGGCTGGCGAAGAAGCGCGAACCCAAGGTGGTCGGCGTGCCGGCGCAATCGGCCATGAGCTGCTTGACCACGAAGGGCACGCCCGCGAACGGTCCCTTCCCCGCCATCGCGACCGATTTCTCGAGCAGCGGGCCGTCATAGAAATCGGTGATCGCGTTCAGCGATTGGTTCAGGGCACGAAGCCTTGCCAGCGTGCCGTTGAGCAGCTCGCGGGCGCCGAGCTTACCCGTCTTGATCAGTTGCCCGACCGCGAGCGCGTCGTGGCTGGCAAAGAGGTCGTCCACCTCAGTTTCGCCAGCGCGCGAGGTTGGCGGCGACGAAGGCGTCGTCGTTCAGCTCGGGATAGGTGGCGTAGAGCCGATCGATGCCGGCACTCTGGCCCGGGCTCAAGGTCTCATGTGGATCGAGGCATTCGATCGAGGTCATCAGCCCTTGGCGCCGCAGGATCTCGTGACAGCCCGGAATGCAACCCGCGAAGTCGTGGTCGACATCGAACACGACCGAGTTGCAGTCGGTGACGAAGGAATCGAGCGCCAGCACCTCCGGTTGGATGGCGCCGGCCGACACCGAGAGCTTCAGCCGCTCGAGCATCTCGACCGCCCCGCGTGTCCACACGCTCCAATGGCCGAGCAATCCGCCTTGGAAGCGCAATGTCACTTCGCGGTTGCCGGTGCGCACCACCATCGGCGTCACGAGATCAGCGACGATGTGATCGTCGTTGCCGGTGTAGAGTGTGATGCGATCCTCGGCATGGACCTGGGCGATGCCGACCGCGACATCGAGCGTGCGATAGCGATTGAACGGCGCCACCTTGATCGCCACGACATTATCGATCGCCGCGAAGCGCGCCCAGAAGGCGCGCGACAGCGGGATGCCGCCCACCGCCGTCTGCAGGTAGAAGCCGACCAGCGGCATCTCCCTGGCGACGGCCGTGCAATGCTCGATCAACTCGTCTTCGCTGGCGCCTTTCAGCGCTGCCAGCGACAGCAGCACGGCATGATAGCCCAGCGACCGCGCCGTGCGGGCCTCGTCGACGGCCTGGGCCGTCTTGCCGACCGCGCCCGCGATCATGACCAGCGGACGGTCGGTCCATTCGCGCGCCGTCTCGATGGCGAGCTCGAGAACCGGGCGATAGAGCCCGACGTCGCGGATCGCAAACTGGGTCGAATGCACACCGACCGCGAGGCCGCCCGAACCGGCATCGACATAATAGCGGCTGATCGCGCGCTGCGACTGCTTGTCGAACGTGCGGTCGGCTCCGAGCGCCAGCGGATGGGCGGGGATGACCGAGCCCTGCCGCAGCAGAGCGAGGACCGACGGCGGCAGGTCGCGCCAGTGGAGAGGAGTGGTCATGTGGTCATCTTACCCGTCATCCCGACCGGAGCCGAGCCCCTCGACTGCGCTCGGGGCAGGCTACGCGAGGCGCAGTGGAGGGACCTGTTCTGTCTGGCGGCCGCCAAGACGAGGTCCCTCGACTTCGCCGCCCGCTGGGCGGCTTCGCTCGGGATGACGGCGGGGGTTACCCGAGTTCGGGGCCGGCGAGAGCAAACACATGGGTGGGGTCGTCGAGCCCCTTCGCCTCGCCCAGGGTCATGCGCGTGTAGCCGCGCGGCGTCGTCGCCCCCTGCCCCTCGAGCCAGGCGCGCAGGGCGCGATGCGCGACCGGCACGTCGATGATGAACGGGCCCGGAGCCGATGCGGCCGCCCTGGCGATCAGAGCCAACGCGATGGCCTCGTTATCGGCCACCACCGGACCGAGCGAGGTCGCCATCCGGCCCTCGCGGCCCAGGACGAAGCCGACGACCTTCCTGGCAGCGTTCTCGGCGAGCCAGGCGCGGCCGGGCTGGCGCAACGCGAGATGAGCGAGGATCGCCGGCCGCTCCATGCCCGTCAGCGGCCGATCGTAAAGAGCGAGCCCGGGGAGATCGGCCGCCGTGAGCGGCCGCAAGGAGACGCCGGCGGGAGGAGAAATGGCCGCATCCGCCGCCTCATCGAAGTGCCAGCGTGAGATCTCGTAGAGATCGCGGAAACCCAGCGGCAGATAGATCGGGCGACCCAGCTCTGTCGCATCGAGGCCGGCAACCGCGCCGGCCGACCGCACCTCCTCGATGCAATGCCTCAGCAGGGCCGTGCCGAGGCCGCCACGCCGCCGTTCCCGGGTGACCAGCACCATGCTGATCCACGCAAGCTTCTGGCCGAGCGGCAGGACCAGCGAGCTCGCCTGCCATTTGCCGTCCGGTCCGACGCAGCCGAAGCCGCGACCCGCGCCCAGCATGAAGCGCCAATCGGCGACGTTCTGGTTCCATCCCACCTCGATCGACAAAGGCCAGACCGCGTCGCTGTGCGCGGCATCGATCAGCCGAACATCGAGCGCCTCGATACTTGCTTCAGTACCTGCCATCGCGCACCTCGTAGTGCGTGGGCTTGTCGAGCGTGACCATGCCGCGGGCGAGCCAATCGGCCGTCCATTCGATCATCGTGGCAAGCGGCACGGACGGCGGGCCGAACTCCTTCACCATCCGTCGCGAATCGTTCAGCCAGCCCGTCGCCGCCGGTATACCAGTGAGCTTGGGCGACTTGCCCAGAAGCTTGCCGAACTCGCCGGCCAGCCAGCGGACCTCGATGGTCTCGGGCCCGGTGACGTTGATCGGCGTGGTGGGCGTGGTGGCATGGGCCAGGCAGCGCAGCGCCACCGCGTTCGCATCGCCCTGCCAGATCACGTTGACGTGGCCCATCGACAGATCGATCGTCTCGCCGTCGCGCACCTTGCGGCCGATGTCGTGCAGGACGCCGTAACGCATGTCGATGGCGTAGTTCAGCCGGAACAACCGGCCCGGCGTACCGTACTTGTTGGAAAAGTACTCGAACATGCGCTCGCGACCGGCGCATGTGGTGGCGTAGTCGCCCGGTGGCGGTACGGGGGGCACATCCTCGCTGGCGCCGCCGCTCTCCACCGGCACGAACGGATAGACGCAACCCGTCGAGAAGGCGACGATGCTCGAGTCCTTGAAGACCTCGGCGACCATGGCCGGCACCTGTACGTTCATCGCCCAGGTGAGCGGCACGTCGCCGGTCGCGCCGAACTTGCGGCCGGCCATGAAGACGACATTGGCGGCCTTCGGAAGCTTCTCGAGTTGCGCACGATCAAGCAGATCGGCCGCGACCGGCTCGACGCCGGCCTTGACCAGCGCCTCACGGACACCGGGCTCGCTGAAGCGCGCCACGCCCATCACCCGCTTGCCCGGCGCCGCCCGTTTGGCGAGGCGCGCCAGAGTCGGACCCATCTTGCCGCCGACGCCCAGCACCATGATGTCGCCGGGCGTGCGGGCAAGGTCGGCGATCAGCGCGTCCGAAGGCGTCGTCATGAAATCCTCGACGGCTTCGACGCTGTCGAAACGGGCGGGCAGTGTCATGTCGAAGCTCCCTTTGTCATCGGCGTCATCGATTTGAAGTCCATCTCGGCACCGACCGCAAAACCCGGCACGTCCAGCGAGCTCAGCGCCAGCTTGCCGCCGGCCGCCTTGAGCCGAGCGGGCCGGCCGTCCTTCTTGTCGTAGAGATCGGGATGGGCCGCCACGAACGCAAGCTGCTCGTGCTCCGGCGCGAAGCTCATCCCGTCGATGAAATGATGGGCGTTGCGCTCGACATGGCCAAGCCCCAGCAGGGAGACCAAAGCAAGATCCTGCTGCACGCTGACGCCCGGCCAGGTCGTGAGATCCTCGGCCGACATGAAATGGCCGGCGCCGAGCCTGGCGACGCGCGCGGCGTTCAGGATCGACTTGTAGAAGCCTTTGCAGTTCTTGCTCGAGACACCCGCATAGCCGAGTTCCAGCGCCCTGGGGAAAGACGACAGCTCGCCGTCCGATTCGTCGATGATGACGGCGCGGTGCCTGGCCAGCGGCGCCACCGACCGCGAGAGCGCGACCGCCCGCTTGATCGGCTGCTCGATGAACAGGATCGACCGGGCGAGCCCGGCCAAGGCCGGCGTCTCCCCGACCTTGCGCCAAAGTTCGACGATGCCCTCGACGTCGTCGTACTGCTCGTTGCCGTCGAGAGTCGTGCAGTAGTCGCCGGCGCCGGCATCGAGGACGGCGGCAATGCGGCCGAGCCGGTCGAGATCCGCCTCGATGTCACCGCCGACCTTCAGCTTGTAGTAGCGCCCGCGATAGTAGGAGACGACCTCCTCCAGGGTCTCCGGCAGACCGTCATTGACGCGCTCGGAGGCCGGCCGATCGGCCGCCGTCAGCGGATCGACGAGTCCCACCGTGTGGCGCACGTCGATGGTTCCACCGGGCTCGAGGCCGGCGAGGAACGGCGCCAGCTGGGCATCGTCGATGTCCGCCGTCAGCGACGTGGCGCGGATGCCCGGAACGTTGCCCGCGATCATGGCGGCGAACGACTGTCCGGTGGCACGCCCCAGCGCGTCGAGGATGGCGCGGTCGAGCAAGGCCGGACCGTAGCCGGCGACGAGCGGATTGAGGCCAAGCGCCGCCCCGCGCTTCTGCTGCTCGAGGTACGTGCCGGCGAACAGGCCGAAGGGCGTATCCAGGCCGCGGGCGCGATAGAGCTCGATGCCGAGGTCGAGCGCCTGGCGGAGCTGGTCGAGATTCTGCTCGTCGGTGAACTGCGGGCTCTTCTCGAACCACTTGGCGGCCAGCGCCTCGGCCGCCACGCCGTGGCTGCTGCGGCCGTCGGCCAGCGAGAGACGCACGCGGATCACCGCCTGCGTGGCGTCGGTGACGGTGATCACGCCGAAGCGAAAGGCGAGCCGCATCTTCACATGCCGCTCGTAGCGCTCGACGTCCTCCAGCTTGACCTTCATGCGCTCTGCTCCAGCAGGCCCGACACATAGCCGATCATGCGCGCCGCGCAGTTCGGCCCGTCGGGCTCATAGACGAAAGGCTCCATGGCGATCCAGCCGCCATAGCCGGTCTCGCGCAAGGCCTTCACGACGGGCGCGAAGCGGTCGTCGCCCTGCCCCGGGCCCCGCCGGTTGCGGTCGTTGAACTGGATATGCGCCATCAGGCCGGTCGGCATCCAGCGCCGGATGACGTCGGCCAGCGGCTCGGCTTCCATCAGGCTGGCGGCCAGGGTGTCGACCATGGTGCGCAGCGCCGGATTGGCGAGCCGGCGCACGATGTCGGCCGCCTCGGCCAGCGTGTTGACGAAGTTGCAATCGGGCCTGGCCAGCGGCTCGATGCAATAGGCCACCTTGGCCGTTGCCGCCTGCTCGCCCGCCAGCGTCCAGGCTTCCTCTGCGCGCGAGGCATCGTCGGGCGCGACGACGCGCCGCTGAGCCGGCGAGCCGTGCACCAGGTAGCTGCCGCCCAGCTCGGCGCAAAGGTCGACCGAGGCGCGCAGGACGTCGACGCTCCTCTGCCACACCGCGCGATCGGCGGTCGTGATCGACAGGCCCGCCGGTGCCGCCAGCAGCCAGTGCAGGCCGCTCACCTCGAGGCCGTTGTCGGCACAGACCTTGCGGATATCGGCACGCTTCGCGGCCGGCATGCGCCATGCATCGTCGCCGAACGTGAAGGGCGCCAGTTCCAGCCCGCGATAGCCGAGTCCGGCGGCCAGCGCGCATTGGCGTTCGAAAGTGAGCTCGCGGATCACCTCGTTGCACAGAGACAGCTTCAAATGATCCTCGGCTTGACGGTTTTCAGGGGCTTCGCCAGTGTGCCCGAATGTGCGGCTGCGCATGATGAAATTCCAGTCCTTGCTGCGCCAGTACTGGCCGACGGTGGCGTTGTTCGCCTTCCTGCTGGCCAGCTGGCAGGTCGCGGTCAGCGCAGGCGGCATTCGTGAATATCTGCTGCCCTCTCCACTCGCGGTGTGGAACGCGCTGTGGCACGGCGACACCGCCTGGGCGCAGCATCTCTGGGTAACCACTCTCGAGATCGTCGGCGCGTTCTTCCTGGCGGCCGGCGTCGGGGTGGCGCTGGGCGTGGCGATCGCCTGGTCGCCGCTGATCGCCAATGCGCTGGTGCCGTTCCTGGTGTTCGTGAACACCTTGCCCAAGGTGGCGATCGCGCCGCTGTTCCTGATCTGGATGGGCTACGGCATCTTCCCCAACATGCTGATGGGCGCGTTGATCGGCTTCTTCCCGGTGGTGATCAACACAGCCGTGGGCCTCAGTCAGGTCGAGGCCGACATGCTCGATCTCGGACGCGTGTTCAATGCTCCAAAATGGAAGATCTTCGTCAAGATCCGCATCCCCAACGCCCTGCCCTACATCCTGAGCGCGCTCAAGATCACGGCGACAGCCGCCGTGGTCGGCGCCATCGTCGGCGAGTTCGTCGCCTCGCAGAGGGGTCTGGGCTACGTCATCGTCACGACCCAGAGCAGCATGAACACCTCGGTGGCGTTTGCCGCGCTGATCTGGATTTCGGTCGTCGGGCTGGTGCTCTACGGCGCCGTCGTGCTGTTGGCGCGCTTGTGGGCGCCGTGGGCCGAAGGCATAGACTGAGTCGAACGGGGAAGGAAATAGGGAGGAACGTCATGACACGCACCGTCTCACTGGCACTCGCCGCATTGCTGGCGACGGCCGGCAGCGCCTCGGCGCAGGAGAAATTCACCTTCGCATTGAACTGGTTCGCCGTCGGCGACCACGCCGCCTACTGGGTGGCGCTCGACAAGGGCTACTACAAGGCCAAGGGCCTCGACGTCACCCTGGAGAACTCCAAGGGCTCGGGCGATTCGATCGCCAAGGTCGACACCGGCCGCGCCGATGCCGGCCTGGCCGACGCCGCCGTGGTGATCGCCTCGGTCGGTCGCGGCACGACCATCAAGACCGTCGGCATGGTGTTCGACAAGACACCGCTCAACATCTTCAGCCTCAAGAGCAGCCCGCTCACCAAGCCCAAGGATCTTGAAGGCAAGACGCTGGGCGCCCCTCCCGGCGACAGCCAGCGCCAGATGTTCCCGGCCTTCGCCAAGATCAACGGCATCGACGCAGCCAAGGTCTCCTGGGTGAACATCGAGCCGGCCGCCAAGATCGCCGCGGTCGCCGAGAAGCGCATGGACGGCGTCGGTGATTACTCGACCGGCCTGCCGCTTTACGAGAAGGCCGCCGGCAAGGGCAACGTGGTGATGATGCCATGGGCGGACTTCGGCTTCGACATGTACTCGATGTCGATCATCGCCAGCGCCAAGACCATGAAAGAGCGGCCGGCGGTGCTGAAGGCCTTCCTCGAGGCGTCCTACATGGGCTGGCGCGACGTGATGGCCGATCCCAAGGGTGCCATGGAGATCTTCAAGAAGCGCGTGCCCGAGGTCGATGTCGAGGTCATGACGCCCAACATGGTGATCGGGCTCGGCCTGATGAAGACCGATCGCTACGCCAAGAACGGCATCGGCTGGATCGACGAGAAGAAAATGTGCGATTCAGTCGGCCTGGTGAACACCTACATGGGCCTCAGCAAGAAGGTCGAGTGCAAGGACGTGTATTCGACCGCGTTCCTGCCCAAGGTCGAAATGCCGAAGTAATCCTGCTCAGGGCGTGAACAAGGAACTGATCGGCCTCGACCGGGTCGGCATGACATATGAGGCGGCGAGCGGCCCGGTCGAGGCGCTCGCCGGCATTTCGCTGTCCGTCGGTGCCGGCGAATTCGTTTCGCTGGTGGGACCGAGCGGCTGCGGCAAGTCCACGCTGCTGCGTATCGTGGCGGGCCTCAGGCCGGCCACGGTCGGCACGGTGACGGTCGCAGGCCGTGCCGTGCGCGAGCCCATTCCCGACATCGGCATGGTCTTCCAGGCGCCGATCCTGCTGAAATGGCGCTCGATCCTGCAGAACGTGCTGCTGCCGGCCGAGCTTGCCGGCAAGGACGCGACCGCCCTGCAGGGCCGCGCGCAGCAGCTCCTCGACATGGCAGGCCTGACCGGCTTCGGCGACAAGCTGCCGCGCGAGCTGTCGGGCGGCATGCAGCAGCGCGCCGCGCTGTGCCGCGCCCTGCTGCTCGACCCGCCGCTGCTCCTGATGGACGAGCCGTTCGGTGCGCTCGACGCCATGACGCGCGACGACATGGCGCTGGAGCTCCTGCGCATCTGGGGCGAGCGCGACTTGGCGCAATCGGCGCGCAAGACGGTGCTGTTCGTCACCCATTCCATCGGCGAGGCGGTGTTCCTGTCCGACCGCGTGGTGGTCATGTCGCCGCGTCCCGGCCGCATCGCGGCAGACCTCAGAATCGACCTTCCGCGGCCGAGGACCGTCGAATTGCGCGCTTCCGAGGCCTTCGGCAGGCTCAGCCTCGACATTTTCCGGGCGCTCACGGGCCGGGTTGGCGCGGCCGGCACTGCCTGATAAGACGCGGGCGAAAACGCCAGGAGAGATTATGGCCACCGCCGCCGTCCCGATGAAAAGCGCCGCCAAGGGCATCAGCGCCGATGCCAAGCCGTTCGACTGGGAGGACCCGTTCTTCCTCGACGACCAGCTCACCGAGGAGGAGATCACGATCCGCGATGCGGCCCGCGACTACTGTCAAGACAAGCTGATGCCGCGCGTGCTGGAGGCCAACCGGCACGAGAAATTCGACCGCGAGATCATGAACGAGTTCGGCGCGCTCGGCCTCTTGGGCTCGACCCTGCCCGAGAAGTACGGCTGCGCCGCCGCCAACTACACGACCTACGGCCTGGTGGCGCGCGAGGTCGAGCGCGTCGATTCGGGCTACCGCTCGGCGATGAGCGTGCAGTCCTCGCTGGTCATGCATCCCATCTGCGCCTACGGCAGCGAGGAGCAGCGCCTGAAGTACCTGCCCAAGCTCGCCACCGGCGAGTGGGTCGGCTGCTTCGGCCTCACCGAGCCCGACCACGGCTCCGATCCCGGCGGCATGAAGACGCGCGCCGTCAGCGTGCCGGGCGGCTACAAGCTCTCGGGCTCCAAGATGTGGATCACCAACTCGCCGATCGCCGACGTGCTGGTGATCTGGGCCAAGCTCGACGGCGGCGCCATCCGCGGCTTCATCCTGGAGCGCGCCTGGAAGGGCATCGAGACGCCCAAGATCGAAGGCAAGTTCAGCCTGCGCGCCTCGGTGACCGGCGCCATCATGCTCGACGAGGTGTTGGTGCCGGCCGAGAACATGCTGCCCAACGTGTCGGGCCTGGGCGGGCCGTTCGGCTGCCTCAACAACGCGCGCTACGGCATCGCCTGGGGCGCCCTGGGTGCGGCCGAGTTCTGCTGGAAGCAGGCACGCAACTACACGCTCGACCGCAAGCAGTTCGGCCGGCCGCTCGCCGCCAACCAGCTCATCCAGAAGAAGCTCGCCGACATGCAGACCGAGATCGCGATCGGCCTGCAGGCCTGCCTGCGCGTCGGCCGGCTCAAGGACGAAGGCCACGCCCAGCCGGAGATGATCTCCCTGATCAAGCGCAACAACTGCGGCAAGGCGCTCGACATCGCCCGCGTCGCCCGCGACATGCATGGCGGCAACGGCGTGTCGGACGAGTATCACGTGATCCGCCACGTCATGAACCTCGAGGCGGTCAACACCTACGAGGGCACGCACGACGTGCACGCCCTGATCCTCGGCCGCGCCATGACCGGCATCCAGGCCTTCACGGGCGCCTGATAGGGGGCCTGACGACGTGCCCCTGCCGCCGGCCGGCGACATCGCCATCGTTGTCGCCGGCGCCCTGGTGGCGGGCTTCGTCAACGGGCTGACCGGCACCGGCTATGCGCTGATGGCGCTGGGTTTCTGGCTGCAGGCCATGTCGCCGGTGACCGCGGCGCCGCTGGTCGCCCTGTGCTCCGTGGCCGGCCATCTCCAGGCACTGCGCCGCATCTGGAGCGGCGTGCGGTGGCCGCGACTGTGGCCCTTCCTCGCCGCCGGCCTTTTGGGCGTGCCGATCGGCACCGCGCTGCTCGAGCATGTGCGGGTGCAGCCGCTGAAGCTCGGCGTCGGCATCCTGCTGATCTTCTACAGCGCCTGGATGGGCTTGGTGCGCCATCCGCCCGTCGTGAGCGGCGGCGGCCGCGCCGCCGATGCCGCGGCGGGCTTCGCCGGCGGCGTGATGGGCGGCATGGCGAGCCTCAGCGGTCCGGTGCCGACCATCTGGGTGCAGCTGCGCGGCTGGAGCAAGAACGAGCAGCGCGGCGTCAACCAGCCCTTCAACATGGCCGTGCTCGCCACCGCCCTGCTGGCCGCCGCGGTCGCCGGGCTGCTCGACCGCACCTTCCTGGTCTGGGCGGTCATCACCGTACCGACCAGCCTGGTCGGAGCGCGGCTCGGCCTCATGCTCTACGGTCGGGTCAACGACGCGGTCTTTCGCCTGCTCGTGCTGGTGCTGCTGGGCCTGTCGGGACTGACGCTGATCGTCTCGTCGCTGCGGTGACTCATGCTCTTCCGGACCGCGAGCTTCCAGCTCGCTCATGTGTTCATGAGCGCGCAGGATGCGCGCGGTCCGGAAGATGAAGATCATGAGCGGGCCTGGAGGCCCGCGGTCCGGAAGACTCAGGCCGACAGATAGGACAGGCAGCCGCTCTCGCGCAGGATCGCGTCGAGACCGGGAGCATCCTTGGCCGCTGTATACTTGCGGCGGATCTCGGCCAGCGAGCGCGCGTGGTACCTCTGCGGCTCCTGCGACCACGCAGTACCGCCGAGCGTCATCTCGAAGCTCTTCTGCCCCGCCGCAATAGCGGCCGTGTTGGCCGTCGACCAGGGCAGGAACAGGCCCGCGACCTCTTCCTTGAGGAGCGGCATCAAGGTCGGCGCCAATGCCGGCCAGGCCTCGAACGGCCCTTCATTCTTCGGCGTCAGCATGCGATGCACCCAGGCCGTCACCTTGGGCGCGGAAGCGCGCATGACGGCGCCGGGCGTCGGATCGGTCGCCAGCTCGTAGAGCTGGCCCCACAGGCCGAAGTCGGCCACGGCCGGCCGGCCGCCCAGCATGTACGGCCGCGCCTGCAGGTGCTCCTCGACGAGGGCGAGCGCCCCCTTGAACGAACCTTCGATGGTGGGCTCGGTCGTCGGGTTGGAACCGACGAAGCCGATCCGCGCGGTCATGCGCTTGGCGACGGCGGCGCGGGCCTGCGCCACAGCGAGCGCGCCCTGCCCTTCCGTCATCTGCCGCGCGATGCGCTCGGCGGTCGACCAGACGTCGGGCTGGTAGCGCCAGCGGTAGTGGAACATCCACTTGTTGGCCCACTCGTCGCCATACTCCTCGAGCAGCGCCGAGATGAAGGCGAGCGCGGGATCTTCGGGGGCGAGCGACGGCTGAGCCGCCTCGAAGCGCTCGATGATGGGCGTCGAATCCTGGATACCCTCGCCCTCCGGCGTCACGACCAGCGGCACCAGCGGCAGCTTGGCGTATTTCTGGAACTCGGCCTGGACCGCGGGCGAGCGCGGGATCCACTCGTGCGGCAGATCCTTGAAGCGGAAATACGAGCGGACCTTCACCGAGTAGGGCGAGAGTTCGGAGCCGAAGATGCGGTAGGTCATATCCAGCGCTTGCGTTTGAGCCAGATGAAGAGGCTGACGACGATCACGACGACCATCACCCAGAAGAACGTGTAGCCGTACTTCCAGCCGAGCTCCGGCATGTTGCCGAGATCGGTTTGGAAGTTCATGCCGTAGATGCCGGCGAGGAAGGAGAGCGGCATGAAGAAGACGGTGATGATGGCCATCGTCTTCATGACCTCGGCCAGGCGGTTGGACGCATGCATAAGGTAGACTTCCATCAGGCCGTTGGTCATTTCGCGGTAGCTCTCGACCAGCTCCAGCACCGCCACGGCATGGTCGAAACAGTCGCGCAGGTAGGTCCGCGTCTCGGGCATGATGAACGGCACTTCCGGCCGCATCAGCGCCAGCACCGTCTCGCGCTCGGCCCATTGCAGGCGGTGGAAGGTCACCAGCGCGCGCCGCGCCTGGTGGATGTGATAGAGCGTGTCGCCGGTCGGCCGCTCCAGCGCCTCGTCCTCCAGCTCCTCGAGGTGCGTGGACAGCGCCTCGATCAGCGGGAACTTGCGGTCGACCACCAGGTCGACCAGCGCGTAGACGAGATAGTCGATGCCGAAGGTGCGCAGGCGCGTTCCCGCCGTCTGCACCCGATCGCGCACCGGCTTGAAGATGTCCTGCTTGTGATCGTGGAAGGAGATCACGTAGTTGTCGCCGAAGAAGATGCTGACTTGGTGCACGTTCAGCACGCCGTCCTCGTAGGCCGGATCGTTGAGCACGATGAAGCCCTGGCCCTCGTAGAGGTCGAGCTTGCTCCTCTGGTGGGCATGGAAGACGTCCTCGAGCGCCAGCGGGTGCAGGTTGAAGGCCATGCCGAGGTCGCGCAGCATGTCGGAGCTCGGCCGGCCGGCGACATCGATCCAGGTGTGGCCGGGCGTGCCGAGATGGAAGCGGCACTCGTCGACCTCCACGCCGTGCAGCACCTGCACGTCCTCGGGCGTGTACTCGACCAGGGTGAAGTCGAGCGCCTCGTCGGGCACGGGCGCGCGGCCGGCGAGCGTGCCCGGCGCGGTACCGGGCTTGGTATGGCTGTGGATGACGCCGTCCATGTTCCCCAACGACACCGTGACCGGCGTCAGACCTCCTGCATCACCTGGACATCGGGCCGGCCGGCGAGATAGTCGCCGAGCTTGCGGCCCAGTTCCTTGAAGTGCGGCGCCGCCCGATGGGCCTCCAGCGCCGCCTGGTCGTCGTAGCGTTCCAGCATGACGTAGACGTTAACGTCGGCCGTCTTGTGCAGCGCATAGAGCTTGTTGCCCGGCTCGTCGGACCGGACCTTGGCCTGCAATTCCTTCATCGTCGCCTCGAAGTCGGCATTGGTGCCGGGCTTGATGGTGAGCTTGGCGATGACACCGAGCATGTCCGCTCCTCTTGCCTAGTGCGGCCGCTTCTTCACAAGGTACTTGTGTTCGCCGTCGCATACCAGCGTGCCGGACTGATTGTGGATGGTGAGCTTCATGGTCACCACGCCCGTCGTCCGTCCGGCCTTGAGCTCGCTCACCTCGAGCAGGGGATAGAGCGTGTCGCCGCAATAGACCGGTTTCAGGAAGCGCGACGACTGCTCCAGGAAGCCGACCAGCGAATCGCCGATCACGTGCGGGAAGATGCCCGCTCCCGCCGCGCCCTGGATGGCAACCTGCAGGCCGTGCGCCAGCATGTCGCGATGGCCGCGCGCCCGGCAGTACTCGCGGTCGTAGTGAATCGGATGGTTGTCGCCGCTGGCGAGCTGGAAGGCGGCGAACATCGATTCGGTCTGGGTTCGCGAGTTTATGTAGAACCTCTGCCCGACCTTGAGGTCCTCGAACCAGTGCGTCGGTCCGAAGCGATGCTCCTCGGGCCTGAATGGGGCGGCTTCGGCCACGTGCTGCCTCCTGCTGTCGCCGGCACCTTAGTTCCGGTCGAACAGGTCGGCCAGCTTGTCGAGGGTCGGTTCGAGATGATCGGGCCGTGCATCGTCGCGTGGCGGAAGGCCGATGCGATTGTGCCAGTAGACCGGCATGCCGACGCCCTTGGCGCCGGGTACGTCCGACGCCGAGCCCGCGACGAACAGGGTGCGCTCGGGTGCGGTGCCGAGAGCCGCGAGCACGGCGCGATAGGGCTCGGGCCGTGGCTTGTAGAAGCCCGCGCTCTCGGCCGTGACCACGACCTTGAACGGCACGCCCACGCGATCGGCCGCCAGCCGGCCCAACCTGATCGAGCAGTTGGTCGCCACGGCGAGCGGCACGCGAAGCTCGGCCAGCACGCCCCGCGCCTCAGGCCACGGCTGCAATTCGGTCCAGCGCCGCTCCAGCGCCTCGCCCAGGCTCTCCGGCAACCCGACATCGCGAGCCGCCTCGCGCACCAGCGTTTCATAGGGTCTGTAGGCGCCGCAGCCGTAGGTGATCTCGAGATAGCGGCGGCGCCATTTCATGCCGTCGCCGGGAGAACCCGCAACGTCGTTCCAGAGGGTCCAAGAATCGATCAACGCCGTCAGCAGGTCGAAGACGACGGCGTCGTATTTCAAGCTGTCTTCGCCTTGCGGCCCATGCCGTCGAACAGGTCGAGCATGCGCTCGCGCCATGCGTGGACCGGATCGTCGGCTTCGAGGAGCGTGAGCGGGCTGCCGATGCGAGCCCACAGGAAGGCGCCGGCCAGCGCATAATCCGGGTAGGCCGGATGCTCGCCGCACAGGAAAGGCTGCTCCTTCAGCACCCGGCGGGCCGGCTCGAGCACGGCCCGGAACGCCGTCACGCCCTTGTCGCGGGCCGTGGCCTGGAAGCTGGCGAAGTCAGTCGTGCCCAGCCGCTTGCCGCGCGATTCCTGGAAATAGGGCTGATCGACAGGCCGCACGCGCTCATAGAGATCGCCGACCACGATCGGGAACAACGACGGCTGCACGGCGGTATCCACCCAGCCGGCGATGAAATGAGCGTAGGACAGCGCCATCTCGCTCTTGAACAGCGGCTTCTCGGCATAGGCCCCGTCGAGATGCCGGGCGATCGCCCAGCTGTCCTTCACCACGTTGGCCCCGTCATGTATGACCGGCACGGTCTGCGATTGGGCGAAGGCGATCTTCTGCTTCTCGGTGAAGCCCACCGGCTCGTCGCGCCACGAGAGGCCCTTGTGCTTCAGCGCAAACTTGGCGCGCCAGCAGTACGGGCTCGGGCGGCGGTCGTCCTGCAGGACGAGGTCGTAGAGCGTGATCATCGTCTTACTTCCCGTCGAGCATGCGGATGATGCCGGAGAAATCCTTGGCGCCGTTGCCGGCGTTGACGAACATGTTGAAGAGCTGCGCCGCCTCCGCGCCCATCGGCGTGCTGGCGCCCGAAGACTGCGCCGCCTGCTGGGCGAGCTTCAGGTCCTTCAGCATGTTGTCGGCCGTGAAGCCCGCCTGATAGTCTCGGTTGGCCGGCGACGTCGGCACCGGGCCGGCCACCGGCAGATAGTTGGTGACCGACCAGCACTGGCCCGACGACGTCGACACGACATCGAACAGCTTCTTGGCATCCAGCCCCAGGCGCTTGCCCAGCAGGAAGCCTTCGGACACCGCGATCATGGAGATGCCGAGGATCATGTTGTTGCAGATCTTGGCCGCCTGCCCCGCGCCGACGACGCCGGTATGGACGATGTTCTTGCCCATCTTCTCCAGCACCGGCCGCGCCTTGGCGAAGGCGGCATCGCCGCCGCCGACCATGAAGGTGAGCGTGCCCGCGGTCGCGCCGCCGACGCCGCCCGAGACCGGGGCATCGACCATCTCCAACCCGGCCTTCTCGGCCAGCGCACCGACATGGCGGGCGCTGTCGACATCGATGGTCGAGCAGTCGATCAGCAGGGTGCCCTTGGCGGCGTTGGGCAGCACGTCCTTCTCGTAGACCTCGCGCACGTGGCGGCCGGCCGGCAGCATGGTGACCACGACCTCGGCGCCCTTCACGGCTTCGGCGGCCGACGCCGCCTTGCTTGCGCCCTTCTCGACGGCGCCATCGAGGGCCGCCGCCGACAGGTCGAAGGCCGTCACCTGATGCTGACCCTTGACCAGGTTGGCGGCCATCGGGCCGCCCATATTGCCAAGACCGATGAAGGCGATCTTCGCCATGTCATCCTCCCTTTCAATCGAACAACAGGTCGTTCGCGACCGGCTTGAAGTGCGCCTCGACCATCTCGCGCGTCACGCCTTCGATGGCCGGCGGGTTCCATTTCGGCTTCTGGTCCTTGTCGATCAAGAGCGCGCGCACGCCCTCGAAGAAATCGTGGTCGGGCCGCATGCATGCCTGAGACATGCGGTACTCGATGGTCATCGTGTCTTCGAACGAGCGGTTGGCGCAGCGCTTGAGCTGCTCGAGCGTGATCGCCATCGACAACGGCGAGAGCTTCAGCAGGGCTGCGAGCTGCTTCTGCGCCCATTCTCCCGGCTGCTTCCTGAGCTTGGCCACGATCTCGGCAACGGACTCCGCCGAGAAACAGCGATCGATGTCGGGCATCAGGGCCGGAAGCGTGGGCATGCCGGCGTCCGCCGCGAAGCGCGCGATCACGGCATCGACCTTGCGGTTGGCATCGGGGCCCGAGAGATCGGCCGCGCCGACGGCGGCCTGCAGCTCGCCGATCTTCGCGCTCGGCACATGGGCATCGACGATGCCCGCCCACAACGCATCGGCCGCCTTCAGGCGATGGCTGGTGAGCGCCAGGAAAGTGCCCAGCGCGCCCTGCAGGCGCGTCAGGAAATAGCCGCCGCCGACGTCGGGAAAGAGGCCGATGGTGGTTTCCGGCATGGCAAACAGGAACTTCTCGCTCGCCACCGAATGCGACCCGTGCGCCGAGAGGCCGACACCGCCGCCCATGTCGATGCCGTCGATCAGCGAGATCCACGGCTTGGCGTAGCGGTAGATGCGACGGTTGACGATGTACTCGTCGTAGAAGAAGTCGCGGCGCAGCGTGCCCTTGGGATCGTCCTTCATCTCGCGATAGAGGCCGGTGACGTCGCCGCCGGCGCAGAAGGCGCGGTCTCCCGCGCCGCGCAGGATCACGGCCTTGACCGCCGGATCCTTCTCCCATTGCGGGATGACCTTCTCGATCTCCAGGATCATGCCGTGCGTCAGCGCATTCAGCGCCTTGGGCCGATTGAGCGTGATCACGCCCAGCCCGTCTTTGATTTCGAACAGGATTTCAGACACAGACATCAACACTCCATACACCTCGCCCTGAGGAGGCTCGAAGGGCCGTCTCGAAGGGCACAAGCCAGTACGGTTGCCCACCCTTCGAGACGCGCACTTTCGTGCGCTCCTCAGGGTGAGGGCGTCTCCTACCCCATCAACAACCTGCGTGAAATGATCACACGCATGATCTCGTTGGTGCCTTCGAGGATCTGGTGCACGCGCAGGTCGCGCAGATAGCGCTCGATGGGAAAGTCCTTCAAGTAGCCGTAACCGCCATGCAGTTGCAGCGCCTCGTTGACCACCCTGAAACCGGCATCGGTGGCGAAGCACTTGCCCATGGCGGCGGCCTGCGTCGCCTCCGGAGACTTGGCGTCGAGAAATGCGGCGGCGCGCCAGATCAGGAGCCGCGCCGCGTCGAGCTCGGTCGCCATGTCGGCGAGCTTGAACTGCGTCGCCTGGAAGTCGGCGATCGGCTTGCCGAACTGCTTGCGCTCGACGACATAGCGCGACGCCGTCTCCAGGCAGGCGCGCGCGCCACCGAGCGAGCACGCGCCGATATTGATGCGCCCGCCATCCAGGCCCGCCATGGCGATCTTGAAGCCGTGGCCCTCCGGGCCCAGACGGTTGGCGACCGGCACCTTGCAGTTCTCGAAGATCACCGCGGCGGTGGGCTGGCTGTTCCAGCCGAGCTTCTGCTCCTGCTTGCCGAAGGACATGCCCGGCGTGCCGTTCTCGACCACCAGCGTCGAGATGCCGCCCGCGCCCTTCCCGCCGGTGCGCAGCATGACGACGTAGATGTCGCTGCGCCCGCCGCCCGAGATGAAGGCCTTGGTGCCGTTCACGACATAATGGTCGCCTGAAAGCTCGGCGCGCGTCGACAGCCCCGCGGCATCCGAGCCGGCGCCGGGCTCGGTCAGGCAGTAGCTGGCGAAATGCTCCATCGAGCAGAGCTTGGGCAGGAAGCGCCGGCGCTGCTCGTCGTCGCCAAAGCCGTCGATCATCCAGGCGGCCATGTTGTGGATCGAGATGTAGGCCGCCGTGCTGGGACAGGCGGCCGCCAGCTCCTCCATGATCAGCGCCGCATCGAGCCGCGACAGGCCACTGCCGCCGACGTCGTCGCGCACATAGATGCCGCCGAAGCCCAGCGCCGCGGCCTCGCGCAAGACGTCCTCCGGAAAGATCTTCTCGGCATCCCAGCGCGCCGCCTCGGGCAGCATGCGGTCGGTCGCGAATTGCCGGGCCGTGTCGCGGAACGCCTGCTGGTCTTCGGTGAGGGTGAAATCCATGCGCGGCGGATCATATCGGGGGGTCCTGGCCAGTCAATGAAACGGGTATGATGACACAATGGCCTGGCGGGACATGACCGAGCAGGAAGCCACGACGCGGCCCGAGGCGCGTCTGGGCGGTGCACTGCTCTGGATGGTGCTGGCGGCTGCCGTTCTGTGCACCGTCGTGGTCGCCGGCTCGCTGTTCGCTTTCGAGCAGCTCCGCCAGATCGGCATCAAATACATGATCGCTGTCGGTTTCGCCGGCGTCTGGTCCGCCGTCTTTGTCGTCATGACCCTGCTGCGCCTGCGGGCGACGCCGCTGGTCGCGAGCGCGGCTTCGTCGCCTGGATCGCCTGGCGATTCGCGGCGTCCCTGATCGGCCATGCCGGCTGGCCGTTGGCCGTGGACCTGCTCGGCGAGCTCGTTCTGGCCTCCGGCTTCTGCGGCTATATGGCCGGCGGAGTGCGACCCAACGCCTATTATTGCCGTCGCCTTCCTGCGCCCTGAACGGCTATAAATCCCCGCCATGGGGAAACGCTTTTCGACCTTGGGCCGCTATCCGACGACGCGGCTCCGCCGCAACCGCCGGGAGGACTGGTCGCGCCGGCTGGTGGCCGAGACCAGGCTCTCGGTCGACGACCTGATCTGGCCGGTCTTCGTCCAGGAAGGCACCAACGCCCGCACGCCGGTGGAGTCGATGCCCGGCGTCGATCGCCTGACGGTCGATCTCTTCGTCGAGGCCGCCAAGCAGGCGCGCGATCTCGGCATCCCCGCCATCGCCATCTTCCCGGAAACCGATCCCGCCAGGAAGACGCCGGACGCGCGCGAGGCCTACAATCCCGACGGCTTGGTCTGCCGCGCGGTGACAGCGGTGAAGAAGGCCGTACCCGACATCGGCGTCATGACCGACGTGGCGCTCGATCCCTTCAACAGCGACGGCCATGACGGCATCGTGCGCGACGGCTACGTGCAGAACGACGAATCGCTGGAAGCCCTGGTCAAGCAGGCGATCGTGCAGACCGAGGCCGGCGCCGACATCCAGGCGCCGTCCGACATGATGGACGGCCGCATCGGCGCCATCCGCAAGGCGCTCGACGCCAAGGGCCATATCCACGCCCAGATCATGAGCTACGCTGCCAAGTACGCCTCGGCCTTCTACAACCCGTTCCGCGACGCCATCGGCAGCTCGGGCGCGCTCAAGGGCGACAAGAAGACCTACCAGATGGACTACGCCAATTCCGACGAGGCCTTGCGCGAGGTCGGCCTCGACATCGAGGAAGGCGCCGACATGGTGATGGTCAAGCCCGGCCTGCCCTATCTCGACATCGTGCATCGCGTGAAGGACTCCTTCGGCGTGCCGACCTACGCCTACCAGGTGAGCGGCGAGTATTCGATGCTGAGGGGCGCCGCCGACCGCGGCTGGCTCGACTGGGAAAAGGTGCTGATCGAGACCCTGACCGGCTTCAAGCGCGCCGGCTGCGACGGCATCCTGACCTACGGCGCGGTCGATGCCGCGAGGTTGCTGAAGGGCAAATGATCGCCCCAAATGATTGAACGTCCCTCGGCGCGGCTGATCCTGCTCGATCCCGCCGACCGCCTCTTCCTGTTCAACGTGCACGATCCGGGCGTCTTCGACCCGGCCAACCCGCATACCGATCCCTTCTGGGTGATGATCGGCGGCTTCGTCGACCCGGGCGAGGATTTCGCCGACGCCGCGGTGCGCGAAGCGCGCGAGGAGACCGCGATCGTGGTCGACGGCCCCGTACGCTGGGTCTGGAAGCGCGAACGGCGCATGAGCTGGCGCGGCAAGGACGTGCTGCACCGCGAACGCTTCTTCCTTGGCCGCACCGGCCGCACGGAGGTCGACACATCCGGCCTCGACGAGCGCGAGCGCAGCTGGACGCTCGGCCATCGCTGGTGGCGGGCGGACGAGATCGCGGCGTCCAAGGAGCGCTTCGAGCCGCTCGATCTTGGCGTGCAGTTGCAGGCGTTGCTGAAGGACGGGCCGCCGGCCGAGCCGGTCACTGTGCGCTAGTCTTACTGCGTCATAAGCGGAGGTGTTTTTGCCGGAGGTTTCTTCGTGCGC
>WHTW01000064.1 GCA_009377525.1 Rhodospirillales bacterium | reverse complement strand
CGAGGACTTCCTCGTCAGCCTCATCTCATGAAAATTAACTCACCCGATTCCCCTGGGCCAGCAGGCGGCGCACAGGCTGCCGGGCGTCTCGACGATTTCGCCGCAGCTCAGGCAGAGCGGCGGCAGCACGGCGTCGAGCATCGCGCGGCCGGCATGCGCCCAAAGGCGTCCCAGACCGGTGGACAACATCGTCCCATTGGGCGGGCCAAATGCGCCCTCAGGATGGCGGGGCCTAAAGCACAATCCGTCCAGCTGGAATCAGCTGGGCGGATTGTGTCCTGTGAAACAAGCATCGCCGGTAGAGCGGAATCCGATCACATGGAACCGCGCGCGGTTCCATGTGATCGGATTCCGCTCTACCGGCCGCGCCGCTTTGGCCCTACATACGTAGTGTGACGGGCCTCGACCCTCTGCTGGTTTTCGACCGCGCCGTGCTGCGCCAACGGCGCGAGCGCGCCGCCCGCGACTGGCGTCCGCGCGCTTTCCTCAAGCGCGAGATCGCGAACCGCCTGGTCGAACGCCTCGACGACGTGCGCCGGACCTTTGCGCATGCACTCGACCTCGGCTCGCACGGCGACGAATTTGCCACGGCGTTGGCCAATCGCAAGACTGTCGGCTGGCTGGTGCGCGCCGACCTCGGCCACGGCTTCGCCCGGCTGGCGCGCGGTCCGGCGGTCGTCGCGGATGAGGAATTCCTGCCCTTCGCGCCCACGAGCTTCGACCTGGTCGTGAGCGCCATGGACCTGCATTGGGTCAACGACCTGCCCGGCACCCTGGTGCAGATCCAACGCATCCTGCGGCCCGACGGCCTGCTGCTGGGCGCCATGCTGGGTGGCGCCACGCTGTGGCAACTCCGCCAGGCCCTGACCGCGGCCGAAAGCGAGGTCGAGGGCGGATTGAGCCCGCGCGTCTCGCCATTCGCCGATCTGCGCGACGCGGCCGGCCTGCTGCAGCGCGCGGGCTTTGCCCTGCCGGTGGCCGACAGCGAGACCATCGAAGTCGAATACGACAATGCGCTGGCCCTGATGCGCGACCTCGGCGCCATGGGCGAGAGCAATCTGGTGGTCGAGCGCCGGCGCGGCCTGGCGCGGCGGGCCACGCTCTTGCGCGCCGCGGAGATCTACGGTGAGCGTTTCGCGTTGCCGTCCGGTCGCGTCGCGGCGAGCTTCGAGGTGCTTTTCCTGCACGGCTGGGCGCCGCACGAGTCCCAGCCCAAGCCGCTCCGCCCGGGCAGCGCCGCGCAGCGGCTGGCCGACGCGCTCGGCACCGCCGAGCAAAGCGCCGGCGAAAAAGCGGGACGAGGCTAGATCGTGCGACTGTCGTTCAGCGAAGTGCTGTCGGAGAGCTTCGGCTTCTTCTTCGCCAACATCCGGCTGTTTTTCGACCTCGTCACCATTCCCTGGATCATGTCCATCGTCATCCGGATCGTCGGCGGCCTGGTATCCACCGAGTCACCGGTCGGAGCGCTGATCGAGAAGGCCATCGATGTCGTGCCGGCGGCGATGTTCGTGGTGGCCTGGCAGCGGCTCGTGCTGCTGGGACCGCGCCGGGTCGAGCGGCTGCCAGGACTGGGCTGGTCGTCGCGCGAAACGGCCTGGCTCGGCCATCTGCTCAAGGTGGCCGGCATGACCTTCGTGCTGATGGCCATCTTCATGATCACGGTCGGTTCGATGGATCCGCGCGCCCTTCGAGCCGGCGCCGCTATCGATCCCGACGACGCCCGGCGCTATGCGCTGGCCGGTCCACTCGCCTTCGGTTTCATCGTGTCGCTGCTGCTGGCGCTGCGCGTGAGCTATGGCCTGGCCGCCACCGCCGTCGACGTGCCCTTCTCGCCACGCCAGTCCTGGGCCCACAGCCGAGGCAATGCCTGGCCCGTCATCGGCGCCCTGTTCGTCGTCTATTTCGGCGGCGCGTTCATCACTGCCGTAGCCGTGCTGCTGACGCACGCCGTGATGCGCGGCATGCTGCAGGCGAATGAAGCGGCGGCCGTCGTGAGTTGGACGGTGGCGATCCTGGTGTCTTACGGCGTCATTGCGCTCACGGCGACCGTGCAGGCGGTCATCTTCCGCCGCCTGCTCGCCTGGCGTGAAGGCGCCGGGCTGTCGGCACTCTCCGAATCATAGAAGATCGCGCAACAGCCCGATCAGCGGCAAGTCGGCCGGCGGCATCGGATAGCGGGAGAGCTCGACCGGCGCGACCCACTTCAGGACCTGGCCTTCATGGGGTTGCGGCGTGCCGTTCCATTTGCGGCAGGCGAAGACCGGCATCAGCAGATGAAACTTCTCGTAGCCGTGGCTGGCGAAGGCGATCGGCGCCAGGCAGCTCGTTGCTGTCTCGATGCCGAGCTCCTCGCGCAGTTCGCGCACCAGCGCCTCCTCGGGCGTCTCGCCGGGATCGACCTTGCCGCCGGGGAATTCCCACAGCCCCGCCATCGACTTCCCTGGCGGACGCTGTGCGATCAGCACCCGGCCGTCGACGTCGACCAGGGCCACGGCAGCGACCAGCACCAGCGGCCGGTCGCCCAAGGGCGGCGGGCCGCCTGGGCACTCCTCGTCGAACGCCGGGCTCAAGAGAGGGGGACTCAAGAGCGGGGGCTCAAGAACGATAGCTGCCGTTGATGTCGATGTAGCCGTGCGTCAGATCGCAGGTCCAGACCGTGGCGCGGCCGCGGCCGATGCCGAGATCGATGTCGATCACGACGTCGGTGCCCTTGATGTGCTTGGTGACCGGCGTCTCGTCGTAGTTGGGCACGACCTGGCCACCGTCGGTGATCTTCACGCCGCCGATCGAGATCCTGAGCTTGTCGCGGTCGGCCCGCTCGCCCGACTTGCCGACCGCCATGACAATGCGGCCCCAGTTGGCGTCCTCGCCTGCGATCGCCGTCTTGACCAGCGGCGAGTTGGCGACGGCGAGCCCGATCTTGCGCGCCGCGCCGTTGGACGAGGCGCCGCCGACATTGATGGTGACGAACTTGCTGGCACCCTCGCCGTCGCGCGCCAGGAGCTGCGCCAGATCGATCAGCACCTCGTCGAGCGCGCGCTTGAAGTCGACCAGGACCGGATCGTCGGCCTCCTCGATCGGCGCATGGCGGGCCGCACCCGTGGCGACCACCAGCAGCGTGTCACTGGTCGAGGTGTCGCCGTCGACCGTGACGCAGTTCAGTGACTTGTCGGCGGCGTCGGCCAGCAGCTTCTGCAGGACCGCACCCGGCACCCTGGCATCGGTGAAGACGAAGGCCAGCATCGTCGCCATGTCCGGGGCGATCATGCCCGAGCCCTTGAGGAAGCCGTTGATGGTGACGGTCCGCTCGCCGATCTTGGCCTGGCGCGTGGCGAGCTTGGGGAAGGTGTCCGTCGTCATGATGGCAGCGGCGGCGGCGGACCAGGCGTCCTCGCGCGCCGACTTGATGAGGCCGGGAACGACGGCGGCGATCTTCTCCCAGTCGAGCGGCTGGCCGATCACGCCGGTCGAGGCCATGAACACCTCATTACGCGGGCAACCCAGTGCCTGGGCGATCGCCCGGGTGCTTTCCTCGACAGCCTTGTCGCCCAGCTTGCCGGTGAAGGCGTTGGCGTTGCCGGCATTGACGACAATGGCGCGCACCTTGCCCCGGGCGAGGTTCTTGCGGCACCAGTCGACCGGCGCCGACGAGCACTTCGAGCGCGTCAGCACGCCCGCAATGGTGGCGCCGGCCGGCACCACGGCCAGCATGACATCGTCGCGATCCTTGTAGCGCACGCCCGACTGCGCCGCGGCGAGCTTCACGCCTGCAATGCGCGGCAAAGTCGGCGTCGTTTTAGGCGCGAGCGGCGATACTGCGTGCTTGACGGCGACCATGGGACTCCCCTTGCGGCTGGCCGAGCTGAGCCCGGCCACTCCGAAGGGCGGAGCCTACACCAGAAACGCACAAAAAAGTGAGTTCTACTTGGTAGCCGGCGCAGCGGGGGCGGCCGGGCGATTGGGGGCCGCCGCCGGCGCGGCCGGCTTGGCGGGCGCCGGGGCCGGGTCGGATTTGCTGCCGTCCATCGTGAATTTCTCGATCTTGGCGCCCGACCGGAGCTGGTCGAGCTGCGCGGTCACCGCCTCGCGCGCCATCTCCTCGCGCAGTTGGTCGGCCATCTCCTCGAACGCCGGCGGCGGGGCCTTGCGGCGGTCCTCGACCTTGATGACGTGGTAGCCGAACTGGGTCTTGACCGGCGTTTCGGTCAATTCGCCCTTCTTGAGGTTGAAGGCGGCGTCGGCGAACTCCTTCACCATGTCCGACTTCTTGAACCAGCCGAGATCGCCGCCTTCGGCGCCGGAGGCCTTGTCGGTCGACTTCTCCTTGGCGAGCTTGTCGAACGCCGCGCCCTTCTTGATCTCGGCGATCAACGCCTTGGCCTCGTCCTCGGTCGACACCAGGATGTGCCGGGCGTGCACCTCCTCCTCCGTCGGCATCTGCTTCAGCCGCTCTTCGTAACGCTTCTGCAGCTTCTCGGCGGTGACTTGGCGGGCGATCTCGCGCTGGATCCAGAAGTCCTGCAGCACCTGGTCCTCGACGAAGGCCATGCGCTTCTTGAAGGCGGGATCCTCGGTGACCTTGCTCTTCTTGCCCTGCTGGACAACCAGCTTGCTGTCGATGATGCGGTCGAGCAGCGCGGGGAACACCGCCTGCAGGGGCATATTGCGGTATTGTTGCGGCAGCGACTGCTGGGCAACCTCCAGCTCCGACAGCCGGATCGGCTGGCCGTTGACCGTGGCGACCACGGGATCCTTGAGCGCCGGCTGAGCAGCCTGGGCCGGCGGCTTCGCCGGGGCGGCGGGCGGCTTGGGCCGGGCCTGAGGATTGGCGGGCTGCTGGGCCGACACGGGAGCCGCGATGGCAGCCGCTGCGCAACACAGGACGAACAGGCGCAGGGCGCGCAAGCGATGGCTCATGACATGCTCCGAAACTTGATGTGCATCCGTTTACACAGGCCCGCTTCGGACCTGCAAGCTTTCCGCCCCCGGCAGGCGCCTTGATCGCGGTGGATTGCGGCACTTTTTCGTGAGGAGGGTGTCGTTGATGCGGCTTTGACCGACCTGCGCGCCCGACATGGCGCGCGCGAGCTCGCGCCAGTGGGTGTCGTTGATGCGGCTTTGACCGACCTGCGCGCCCCGCCACCTCCCCCGTCATACGGGCTAGCGTTTGGCCTCAAAGCGGCCAAACGCGCGGGCCGGGAGGGGGAAAGCCTCATACGAGATTCCGAAATGACGACGATCATGATCTCAGCCAGATTGGACGGCAAGGCTGGTGCCTTCCCCTCCCGGCCTCTTCGTATGACGGGGGAGGTGATTCTGTGGAAGCGGGGTTTGCTCTAGACTCCGCCCGCCGGCCAACGCGTTGACACTAACCGGGCCGCTCTCTATCTCTGGCTGGGACGGCGGGCCGCAGTGCCCGCCTAAGTCATTAGAATATCGAGGTTTTCATGCTGGGTGCGCTGGCCCGTAGCCTGTTCGGCACCGCCAATGATCGCATCGTCAAAGGCTTCGACAAGCCGGTGGCGAAGATCAATGCACTCGAGCCCGAGCTCGCCAAGCTCACCGACGAGCAGCTGCGCGCCAAGACCACCGAATTCCGCGAGCGCCTGGCCAAGGGCGAGACCCTGGACGACCTCCTCGTGGAGGCCTTCGCCGTGGTGCGCGAGGCGGCCAAACGGACGCTCGGCCAGCGCCACTTCGACGTGCAGCTCAAGGGCGGCATGGTCCTGCACCAGGGCAAGATCGCCGAGATGAAGACCGGCGAGGGCAAGACGCTGGTCGCAACTCTGGCGGTCTACCTCAACGCCCTCGAAGGCAAGGGCGTGCACGTCGTCACGGTGAACGACTACCTGGCCAAGCGCGATTCGGAGTGGATGGGCCAGATCTACCAGTTCCTCGGCCTCACCGTCGGCGTGATCGTGCACGAGTTCGACGACGAGCAGCGCAAGGCGGCCTACGCCTGCGACGTCACCTACGGCACCAACAACGAGCTGGGCTTCGACTACCTGCGCGACAACATGAAGTTCCGCCTGGACGCCATGGCCCAGCGGCCCTTCAACTATGCGATCGTCGACGAGGTCGATTCGATCCTGATCGACGAGGCGCGCACGCCGCTCATCATTTCCGGCCCGGCCGAGGATTCCTCGGAGCTCTACCGCCGCGCCGACACGGTGATTCCGCGGCTGAAGGCCGACGCCTATGAGAAGGACGAGAAGAACCGAACGGTCGTCCTGACCGACGCAGGCGTCGAAGCGGTCGAGGACATCCTGCGCGGCGATGGGCTCCTGCCGGAAGGCATCAGCCTCTATGCGCCGAACCAGGTCACTGTGCTGCACCACGTCACGCAGGCTCTGCGCGCCCACAAGCTCTTCGCACGCGACGTCGACTACATCGTCAAGGACGGCCAGGTCGTCATCATCGACGAGTTCACCGGCCGCATGATGGCGGGCCGCCGCTACTCCGAGGGCCTGCACCAGGCGCTCGAGGCCAAGGAGAAGGTCGAGATCCAGCGCGAGAACCAGACGCTGGCCTCGATCACCTTCCAGAACCTGTTCCGCATGTATCCCAAGCTCGCCGGCATGACCGGCACGGCCATGACGGAAGCCTCCGAGTTCGGCGAGATCTACAGGCTCGAGGTCGTCGAGATCCCGACCAACGTGGCCGTCGCCCGCAAGGACGCCGACGACGAGATCTATCGCACGCTCGCCGACAAGACGCGTGCCATCGTCAAGCTCATCCAGGAATGCCGCGAACGCCAGCAGCCGATGCTGGTCGGCACGGTGTCGATCGAGAAGTCGGAGGCGCTGTCGGAGGAGCTGAAGAAGGCCAAGATCCCGCACAACGTGCTGAACGCGCGCTATCACGAGCAGGAAGCCGAGATCGTGGCTCAGGCCGGTCGTCCGGGCGCCATCACCATCGCCACCAACATGGCCGGCCGCGGCACCGACATCCAGTTGGGCGGCAACGCCGACATGCTGGTGCGCCAGTCCGAACCCGAGATCGCGGCCAAGTTGCCCGACGAGGCCGCCCGCAAGGTCGAGCTCGGGCGCGTCGCGGCCGAGATCAGGGCCGAGGTCGCGCGCAACCGCGAGATCGTGCTCAAGGCCGGCGGCCTCTACGTCGTCGGCACCGAACGCCACGAGAGCCGGCGCATCGACAACCAGCTGCGCGGCCGCTCGGGCCGCCAGGGCGACCCCGGCGCGTCGAAGTTCTTCCTGTCGCTGGAAGACGACCTGATGCGCATCTTCGGCAACAACAAGGTGCTCGACTGGGTCCAGAAGAAGGGCATGGCCGACGACGAGGCGCTGACCCATCGCTGGCTCAACAAGGCCCTGGAGACGGCGCAGGGCAAGGTCGAGGCGCGCAACTTCGAGATCCGCAAGAACCTGCTGCGCTTCGACGACGTCATGAACAGCCAGCGCAAGGAGATCTACAAGGAGCGCATCGAGCTGATGGCGACCGAGGACGTCTCGGACACCATCGCCGGCATGTGGCGCGACGTGATCGATACGCTGGTGGCCCGGACCATCCCCGAGGGCGTCTACGCCGAGCAGTGGAAGGTCGGCGAGCTCAAGGAGGAGGTGCAGCGCATCTTCGGGCTCGACCTGCCGATCGAGGACTGGGCCAAGGAAGAGGGCATCGCCGACGAAGAGATCAAGACCCGGCTGAATGACCAGGTCGAGCGGCTGTTCGCCCAGCGCGCGGCCCAGTACGGGCCGGAAGTGTGGCGCCAGGTCGAGAAGAGCGTGCTGATGCAGCTCTTCGACCAGAGCTGGAAGGAGCATCTGCTCCATCTCGACCATCTGCGCCAGGGCATCGGCTTGCGCGCCTACGGCCAGAAGGATCCGCTGAACGAGTACAAGCGCGAGGCATTCAATCTCTTCAGCGACCTGCTGACCGGCCTGCGCGAGCAGGTGGTGGGCCTGCTGGCGACGCTGCAGCTGCGCATGGAACAGCCGCCGATGCCGGAGATGCCGACCAGCATGCAGGAGATCCACGAGGATCCCGTGCTGGCGAGCCGGATGAGCGACGATCCGGCGTTCGATCCGGCCGATCCCGACGGCGGCGGCGTCGCCACGCTGCATCGGCCGCGTCCGACGGCGCGGGCCGCCAAGGATCCCAACGATCCCGCGACCTGGGGCAAGGTCTCGCGCAACGCACCCTGCCCCTGCGGCTCAGGCAAGAAGTTCAAGCACTGCCACGGGCGGGTCTGAGACCCTTCCAGCCACAGCGATTCGTCGCGTTCTGGCGCCATCGGTTGACCGCAGGCAACGTTACACTATAACATTGTCTCCATACCAACGGCGGTGGGAGAGCAGCCGATGCGGCGCGTGTGTGGTTTGATATCGGTCAGCGGCCTGTTCGCCGGCATGGCCTCGGCTTCGGCACAGACGGAGCCCGCGCCGCAGCCTCCACCGTCGACGCTGCCCGGCATCACGGTGACGGCCACCAAGATGGACGAGGAACGCAGCTCGATCCTGCCCAGCCTCGGCGCCACCAAGTACGACTTCAGCCGAACGGCCATCCAGAACACCCCGCAGGGTGAGAACGCGCCGCTGAACCAGGTGCTGCTGCGCGCGCCCGGCGTGGTCCAGGACGGCTTCGGCCAGATCCATGTGCGCGGCGACCACGGCAGCCTGCAGTACCGGCTCGACGGCGTGCAGTTGCCGGAAGGGCTGTCGCTGTTCAGCCAGGTCCTGTCGCCGCGCTTCGCCAACTCGCTGTCGCTGCTGACCGGCGCGCTGCCGGCTCAGTATGGCCTGCGCACCGCAGGCGTCGTCGACATCGGCGTCAAGTCGGGAACGACCAATCCCGGCGCCGAGGCCTCGTTCATGGGCGGCTCCTACAACTGGGTGCAGCCGTCGGCGCAGTATGGCGGCCGCAGCGGCGCCATCGACTACTTCGCCGTCGGCCAGTACGTCAGCAACGGCATCGGCATCGAGAATCCGATGTCCGCCTGGACACCGATCCACGACGACACCGCCCAGTGGTACGCGCTCGCCAAGGTCACGGGCATCGTCGACGAGAGCACGCGGCTCTCCTTCATCGGCGGCGGGGCCAGCGCGCGCTACCAGATCCCCAACAACATCAACCAGGTTCCAGAGTTCACGGTATTCGGCAATTCCACCTGGGACAGCTCGATCCTCGACCAGCGCCAGTGGGAGGACACCTATTTCGGCATCGCCTCGCTGCAGAAGACCTACCAGGACGTCAACATGCAGCTCTCGGGCTTCGCGCGCTACTCCCAGCTCAACTATCAGCCCGATGCGATCGGCGATCTTCTGTACAACGGCTTCGCACCGTGGGCGCAACGCGCCAGCTTCGCCACCGGCGTGCAGGGCGATGCGAGCTGGAAGATGGCACCCAGGCACACGCTGCGCGGCGGCTTTCTCGTCCAGCGCGAGCGCGTCACCAGCTTCGCGCAGGCCAATGCCCTGCCCCTCGTGCCCGATCCAAGCGATCCCGACGCCGAGCCCATTCCCGGCGACACGACGGTCGGCGTCACCGACGGCTCCGATCTCACCGGCTGGACCTACAGCGTCTACCTGCAGGACGAATGGAAGCTGCTGCCGACCCTGACCGTGAACGCCGGTTTGCGCTTCGATGCCATCACCGGCACCGTCAGCGAGAACCAGTTCAGCCCGCGCGTCAACGTCGTCTGGGAACCCACGCCGGAAATCACCCTGCGTGCGGGCTATGCCCGCTACTTCGTTCCCGCCCCGTTGAATCAGGTCTCCGTCGCCGCGCTCGCGGCGCGCGCCGGCACGACCGCCGCCGCCGAGGTCATGACCAACGACCCGGTCCGCGCCGAACGCTCCGACAACATCGATATCGGCCTGACCGTGAAACCTGTCGACGGTCTCACCATCGGCTTCAGCGGCTTCTACAAGTGGGCCGAGAACTACCTCGACAAGGGCCAGTTCGGCGCGCCGATCTTCCAGACCGCCTTCAACTATTCGAGCGCCCAGGTGCGAGGTTTCGAGCTCTTCGCCAACTATGACAAGGGGCCGTGGTCGCTGTACGCCAACCTCGCCTGGTCGCAAGTGAACTCGATCAACATCACCTCGGCCCAGTTCAATTTCGAGCAGGCGGAGCTGGACTACATCGCCAGCAACTGGATCTTCGCCGACCATAACCAGAGCTGGACGGGCTCGGCCGGTGCAGCCTACGTGTTCAACATGGACACCGACTGGGCAACCCGGGTCTCGGCCGACCTCCTCTACGGCAACGGCCTGCGCCAGACGCTGGTGACGCCGAACGACGCCGCCCTGCCGGCCTATGCCACGCTCAACCTGTCGGTGACGCAGCGGGTCCCGATCAGCGGCAGCAAGGGCACCAACGTGCGCTTCGACGCCATCAACGTCACGGACGGCCAGTATCAGCTGCGGACCGGAACCGGAGTCGGCGTGGGCGCGCCGCAATTCGGCATGCGGCGGGCGTTTTTCGTGACGCTGTCGCAAAAATTCTGACGCTTAAATGAAATGATCTGAGCATGCTGGGCGTGATAAGTCCTCGGCATGCTCGATGACACTCTTCCCCATGTCGTGCCGCTGAAGGGCGGCTCCAATTTCCGCGATCTCGGTGGCTATCGCACCAAGGACGGACGCACCGTGCGCCGTCGCACCGTGTTCCGCTCAGCCCATCTCGGCGGCCTGACCGGCGAGGACCGAGTCGCTCTGGTCGGCCTCGGCGTGCGCACCATCGTCGACCTGCGCGGCGTCAGCGAGGCGGCCGAGACGCCGCACCTGATCGACGGCGTCGGTTGCCGCATTGTCGGCGCCCATATCGAGCCGGCCGTCGGTGACAGGATCAGGAATGCCATGGCCGACGGCACGGCTACGCCGCATTTCATGATGGAGCTCTTCACCGACCACTATCGCGACTATCCGCATCGCTGTGCGCCGGGCTTCCGCACCCTGTTCGCGACGCTGAACGACGGCACGCACCGCCCGCTGGTCTTCCACTGCACCGCCGGCAAGGACCGCACAGGCTTCGCCTCGGCGCTGCTGCTCACCCTGCTCGGCGTGCCATGGGAAACGGTGATGGAGGATTATCTCCGCACCAACGAGCTATGGACCGGCCATATCGGCCGCTATCCCGAGCTCGACATCGACACGCGCGCCGCCATCATCGAGGCGCGCACGCCCTATCTCGAGGCGGCCTTCGAGGTCGTGCGCGGCGACTTCGGCAGCCCCGAAGCGTTCGCCGAGAAGGCGCTCGGCCTCGATGCCGCCGCGCGCGAACGGCTCAGGGCGGATTTGCTGGAAGGGTAGGCTCCCCCGCCGGATTTGCGCGCAGGTTAGCTTTGAGCTAACCTGTGTGAGGTGTTTCGGATCGAATACAGCCGCGATGCGCTCAAGGCGCTGCTTCGCATGCCGTCCAACATGGCGAGGCTGATTCGGACCAAGGTTGAGCAGCTCGCGGCCGATCCGTTCGCACCGAACAATAACGTCAAACGCCTGAAGGGTATGGACGCCTTCAGATTGCGGGTGGGTGACTGGCGCGTCGTCTACGAGATCGACCGTCGCATGATCGTGATCCTCGTCATCCGCATCGGCTCCAGGAGCAGTGTCTATGAGGATTAGAAAGCCACAAGTCCTCGATGTCGAAGGCAAACCGCGCCTCGCGGTCATTCCGCTCGCGGAGTGGCAGCGCATCGTCGAACGCCTCGAGGACGCCGAGGACGCGCTCGCGGTGCGGCGCTGGCGGGCGGCTCCCGGCGAAACGATCCCGGCCGACGTCGTCAATCGTCTGCTCGACGGCGAGAACAAGATCAAGGTTTGGCGCAGGCACAGGGGCCTGACACAGCAGGCGCTCGCCGAGGCATGCGGCGTGTCCAAGCCGTATGTTTCCCAGCTCGAAGCCAACACACGGCTTGCCTCTCAAGCCGTGCTTCGCAAGTTGGCGAGCGCGCTGCGCGTCGATCTCGATGACCTGGTGTGAGCGTCCGGTGACCACATCGCACTACGACACTCCCGAGCCGTTCAAGGTCGACATTCCCGAGCGCGCGCTGATCGATCTCGACGAGCGCCTGCGCCGCTGGAGGGCGCCCGTCGCCATCGCCGATGACGGCTCGTGGGCCTCCGGCACCGATCCCGATTTCCTGGCCGAGCTGGTCGACTACTGGCGCCACGGCTACGACTGGAACCGCTGCCAGGAGGCGATCAACCGCTGGCCCAATTACCTGGTCGATATCGGCCCGCAGCGCCTGCATTTCATCCGCGAACCCGGCACCGAGGTCGAGGGCGCGCCGCGGCCGATGCCGCTGGTCGTCACCCATGGCTGGCCGGGCTCGATCGTGGAGTTCCTGCACATCATCGATGCGCTCGCCCATCCAGAGAACCATGGCGGTGATCCGCTCGACGCTTTCGACGTCATCGTGCCCTCCCTGCCCGGCTACGGCTTCTCCGGCCCACCGATCCGCGACGACGGCAGCACCGGCCCGATCGGGCCGCGCGCCATCGCCGGCCTGTGGCACACGCTGGTGCACGAGAAACTGAACTACCGTCGGCCCTACGGCGTGCAGGGCGGCGACTGGGGCGCCGTGGTATCGTCGTGGGCAGCCTTCGACCATCCCCTGAAGGACGAGAAGGACGACTGGAAGTCGGGTGTGGCCGGCCTGCACCTCAACATGATGGGGCTCCGACCCGGCATCGACCTGCGCAAGGCCGAGCTCAGCGCCAACGAGAAGGCCTGGCTCGCCAAGGTCCAGGGTGAGCGCGACGAGAAGACCGCCTATCAGCGCATACAGGCGACCAGGCCGCAGACCCTGGGCGTGGCGCTGACCGATTCACCGGTGGGGCTGGCCGCCTGGATCGTCGAGAAGTTCCAGGCCTGGAGCGACTGTGGCGGCGACCCGCTGAAACGCTTCTCGATGGACCTGCTGCTCGACAACATCATGGTCTATTGGCTGACCGGCACGGCGGGCACGGCGACCTGGCTCTACCGCGGCGTCACCCAGCGGCAGAATCGCGGCCTGCCGGACGGCAAGCGGATCGAGACGCCGACCGGCTTCGCCGCCTTTCCGGCCGACCTCGCCCAGCCGCCGCCCAGGGAATGGATCGAGCGCTGCTTCAACCTGCGCCGCCACACCGTGATGCCGAAGGGCGGGCATTTTGCGGCGCTGGAGGAGCCCGAGCTGCTGGTCGACGACGTCCGCGCCTTCTTCCGGCCGCTGCGCTTCGGGGCGGCCAACGACTAGTACTTCCAAAGTACTTGCGAGCGGAAGTATAACGCACTATATCTCCGCCATGTCCGCTTCCTCCCTTGCCGCCATCCTGCGGCTCCTGCGCGCGCAGTCCTTCGTGGAAGCGCGGGTCGATCCCGGCCTGGGCGCGGTCCACGGCCTGGCGCTGCGCGAGTTCATGTTCCTGATGCAGCTCGACCAGGCGCCGGCCAACCGCCTGCGCCGCGTTGATCTTGCGGGCAACCTGAACGTCAGCCAGTCGACGGTCACCCGGCTCGCCCTGCCGCTGGAGAAGCTGGGCTTCGTGAAGCGCGAGGCCAATCCGCGCGACGCCCGCGTCGGCTACGTCGTGCTGACCAAGGTCGGCCGCCAGCGCGTCGCCGAGGCACGCGCCACGCTCGAACGCATGGCCGAGGCCATCTTTCGTGATCGCTGGACCGACAAGGAAATCGCCACTCTTGCAAGCCTGCTCGGCCGCTTCACGGCAGCGCTGCCCGGCGACGTCACCTAGGTTAGGCGAGCGTCGCCGTCGCCTGCGCCGCGATGGTTCCCTTGGGCGTCACGGTCCACAGCTCGGCACCCGTCACCCGTCCCTGGCCGTCGGCGGTCGGCCGGCCGATCACGTCGAACGGCGCGTTGTCGAACAGCGGCGCCCGCGCGCGCACGGTGAAGGTCTTGATGCGGCGGCCCGGCATGGAATCGCGCAACAGGTCGAACAGGCACTGCTGGGCGAACGGCCCGTGCACGACCAGGCCGGGATAGCCCTCGACCTCAATGCAGTAGGGCTTGTCGTAGTGGATACGATGGGGGTTGAAGGTGATCGCCGAGTAGCGGAACAGCATCACCGAGCTGGGCGTGATGGTGCGCCGCCACGGCACGTCGCTGGGGGCGGCATCGCGCACCGGCACGCCGGCCTTGTCGCCCGCCTTCACTTCCTCGCGGAACACCGTGTTGGCGGCTTCGGTCAGCGCCAGACCGCGCGGCGTGAAAATGCGGCGGGTCTGGGTGGTGACGAGCAGGTTGCCGGTGCTGCCCCGGCACAGCTGGATGTCTGAAAACTCGATCTCGCGGCGCACCTTGTCGCCCACCCGGATGTCGCCATCGAAGGTGAAGGTCGAGCCGGCATACATGCGCCGCGGCATCGGGATCTCGGGCAGCACGCCGCCGGTGAAGGCAGCACCGTCCTTTCCGAGCTGCGCCGGACGGGCGTAGGAATGCAGGAACAGGAGATGCCAGCCCGGCGCGATCGGCTCGCCCTCGGCCGGCACCTTGTCCGGCCGGTCGAAGGTCGCGATCATAGCCTTGATCGGCGCCTGGGTGACGACGTCCTCGTCCTCGATCTTGCGGCCGAGCTGCTTCTTCAACGGTTCGATGTCGATGGTCATGGCGCTTCCCTTCGGATTTGTCGCAGCGTAACCAATCCGGCGATGATCCGCCCTGCCCGTCGCCAAGAAATCGCACTCCTGCCGCATATCGAAAACACGGCCGATGAGCGTTACGTGCGTCTCGGCTTGCGATGTGTCCTGGAGATGCCACCTCACAGCATCGCCTCGCTCGAAGAAGGTCGGCAACGCGGCATGCTCTGGGTTGCGACGTCGCCTCGCAACCGTGTTGTCGGCTTCGCTCTGATGACGCTGCCCGGCGGCACCGCCTGGTTGGACCAGCTCTCCGTGTTGCCGCGCTGGCAGGGGCGCGGTCTCGGCGCGGCGCTGATCGACCGCACCGCCCGGCAGGCGCACGAGCGTGGCCATGACACGCTTTATCTGTCGACCTACCTCGGCGTCCCGTGGAACGCGCCCTTCTACGAGCGGCGCGGCTTCTCGTCGGTGCCCCGCCGCGAGTGGCCGCGGGCCTTTCGCCTGCAGTTCATGATTGAGAACAGCCACGGCCATCCGCCATGGCGACGCACGATCATGCAGCGGCGCGTCTAGCTTTCTTCGGCTTCGGCGCGGTCACGTTCTGCCACGCCATGGTGAGCGCGCTACGCAATGTGCGCGTGTCCACTTCGGCGAGATGGACCGAAGTGGCGCCGCGCAATCCCCAGCTGCCCTTGACCGGAACGAACATCACAGGCTCCGCGGCAACCAGCATCTCCTGCTGCTCGGGTGCGAGCTTCACCATGCCCCAGTCCTTGTCCGGATAGCCCAGGGAGGCGAAGACCTTGCCGCCGGCGCGGAAGTCGGCGTGGCCGCCATGCGCTCCCTCGACCGCGCCGTCGAGCGACAGCGCGAGCTTGGCGAACGCTGCCGGCGTCATTCGGCGGCGACGGCCAAGCCCATCTGCTCACAGGTCGGCGCCACGTCCGAGACGGTGGCGCGGCGCATGTCGCGGGCAAAGCGCTGGTCGTCGAACTCCATGCCGCGATGCATGGTGCAGCGATCGTCCCAGATCACCAGGTCCTTCACCCGCCAGCGATGGGAATAGACGAACTGGCGCTGCGTGGCGTGCGTCGTCAGCTCGTCGAGAAGCTGCCGCGCCTCGGCGTCGGCCATGCCGCGGATCGCGCCGGCATGGCTCGCGATATAGAGGCTCATGCGGCCGCTGTCCTGCAGGCGGCGCACCAGCACCTGCGGCACCGGCTTGAACTCTTCGCGCTCGCTCTCGTCGAAGTCGGCGAAGCCGAGCTTGGCGCGCGACGTCATGATCGAATGCTCGGCCACCAGGCCCGCGATGCGCCGCCTGGTCGCCTCGGGCAGGGCATCGTAGGCCGCGCGCATGTCGGCGAACTCGGTCTGGCCGCCGATCGGCGGGATCGAGCGGGCATGCAGCATCGAGCAATAGGCCGGCAGGCGCTTGAACGAGGAGTCCGTGTGCCACAGCCGGTTGCCGAGATTGTAAAGCCGCTGGCGGTCATTGGTCTCGAGGATGCGGTTCTCGGCATCGAGATTGCCGACGTCGGCCATGTTCTCGTGCAGCCGCAGCTTGTGATCCTTGCGCGCCTTGAACACCGTGGTCTCGAGCGGCCCGAAGTGGCGCGCGAAGTCGAGCTGGCTCTCGTCCTCGAACTCCTGGTCGGGAAAGATCAGCACGGCATACTTGGTGAAGGCCGCGCGGATGGCCGCGAGATCGTCGGCGGCGAGCGGCTTGTCGAGCACGACATCGCCCACTTCGGCGGCGAAGTCGGGGGTGATCGGCTGGACGGTGATGGCCACGGGGTTCCTCCTGGGTTCTCCCGATCCTGTGTTTGGCCGTGATTGGACCACCGAACGGCCCTGCCTGCAAATGGTGGGAGGGCGTCCCGGCAGTGGAGACTTTCATGATACGGCTCACGGCATGGTTCGGCGCCTTCATCGCCTTGCTGCTGGGGCTGGCGGCGGCCCAGGCCGCGCCGCTCGACAACCGCGACGGCTTCTGGAGCGACTGGTCGGACGCCACCTTCGCCCGTGCCGCCAGCGAGAAGAAGTTCGTGATCGTGTCGTTGCAAAGCTGGTGGTGCCCGTGGTGCCACGTCATGAACCGCGACACCTGGGCGAACCCCGACGTGCGCGCCGTGCTGAAGGACAAGTTCATCCCCGTCCAGGTCGACCAGGACAGCCGGCCCGACATCTCGCAGCGCTACGAGCGCTGGGGCTGGCCCGCCACCATCATCTTCGGCCCCGACGGCACGGACATCGTGAAGCTGCGCGGCTTCTATTCGCCCAAGTTCTTCATTCCCATCCTGCAGGAGACGATCCGCGACCCCTCGCCCGTCGATTACGGCAACCCGGGCGGGCCTGAGCGCGAGCGCACACTCGCCACCGGTCTTGGCGACGCCGAGCGCGCCGCGATCCTGGCCTTCATCGACAAGGCCTACGACCAGGCCAATGGCGGCTGGAGCAAGAGCAAGCTGGTCGACGGCCCGACCCTCGGCTGGTTCCTCGACCGCGCACATGGTCAGAGGAATGGGGCCGGTGACAAGGAGGCCGAGGCGCGGCTGAAACGCAGCCTCACGGCGCAGATCGCGCTGATCGACAAGGAGCTGGGCGGCATCAGCCAGATCTCGCTGAAGCCCGACTGGTCGGCGCCATCGCGCGAATTCCCGATGTTCGCCCAGCAGGCGGCACTCTCGGCCTATGCCCGCGCCGCCGTCCTGTTCGGCGATCCGACCTATCGCGTCGCCGCGGATCGTCTCTTCAGCTTCCTCAAGCGCACGCTCGCCACTCCCAACGGCGGCTTCTATGCGTCCATGGGCATGGCCGAGGGGCAGCCGGGCGTCGACAAGCGGCAGTACGCGCGCGAGACAGGCCAGGCGATCCAGGGGCTTCTGGCCTACTACGATTCGACTGGCGAGAAGAGCGCGCTGGCGCTGGCTGTCGCGGCCGCCGACTGGGCGCTGCGCGAGCGGGCGCTGCCGGCGGGCGGCTTTCGCCATGCCGAACATGACACCGGCGGTCCCTACCTGGCCGACAATGTCGAGATGGCAGCCGCCCTGCTGGCGCTGCACCGCTCGACGGGCGAACGCAAGTGGCTGACGGCCGCCATCGCCGCCGGCGACTTCATCGCCCGGACCTTCGTCGACGCCGGCACGGGCGGCTTCTTCGCCTCGGCCTCACCTGATGGACCGCATCTGCCCAAGCCAATCAAGCAGCGCGAGGACAATGTCGCGACGACGCGCTTCTTCGCCTGCTCGCGGCCTACTCCGGCAACCCGCGCCACCGCGAGATCGCCGAGGCCGGCATGGGCTATCTCGCCTCGCCGGCCGTGCTCGAGGCCTACGCCTTCCTGCCCGACGTGCTGCTGGCCGAGGAGGAACTTCGCAACGAGCCTGTGCATGTGACGATCGTCGGACCCAAGGACGACCCGCGCAGCGCCGCGCTCTACGCGGCAGCACTTGCCTATCCGCTCGCCAACAAGCGCGCCGAATGGTGGGACAAGCGCGAGGGCAAGCTCTTCCATCACGACGTCGACTATCCGGATTACCCCGACGGCCCCGCGGCCTTCGCCTGCACGCGCAACTTCTGCTCGCTGCCCGTCACCGAACCTGCGGCGATCGAAGCACAGGTCGACCGCTTGCAGCGCGCCATCGCGAAGTGAATTCCGCTATACTTGGCGGATGATCGAAAAGCAGGAAGTTCAGGAAATCTTTCCCACACCACTCTGGGTCGTGGACCTCCAGCCGGCCGCCGCGGCCAGCCTGAACAGCAAGCTCAAGGCCGAGATCGAGCGCCTCATCGAGCCGCGCCCGAAGATCCCGGCCGGCAGCAACTGGCAGACGCCGCAGGACCTGCACACCAAGCCGGCCTTCGCCGAGTTCGTGAAGCTGGTCGAGACGGCGGCGCGCGGCGTCGCGCGCTTCCTGCAGGTCGACCAGTATCCCATGGGCATCACCGGCTGCTGGGCCAACGTCAATCCACCGGGCGCCTATCACCCGATGCACCATCATCCCAACAACTACCTGAGCGGCGTCTACTACGTCGCCGTGCCGACGGCCGGCTCGCAGATCATCTTCCAGGACCCGCGTGGCCAGGCTTCCATGATCATGCCCAAGCCCCGGCAGTACACGCGGCTCACCGCCAACGGCGCCAATGCCCAGAGCAAGGAAGGCCGGCTGCTGATCTTCCCGGCCTGGCTCAAGCACACCGTGCCGGCCAATGACGGCCAGAGCGAGCGCATCAGCATCTCGTTCAATCTCATGTTCAGGAACTTCAGCGAGACCATGGCCGCGCCGCTATGGGACGCGACGGCCGGGAAGGAGAAGTAGCGCCGGGGGCGCGCCACTCCCGTGGCGCGTCATGGTCTTCCGGAGCGCGGGCCTCTGGCCCGCTCATGATTCATGAAGCGGGCCAGAGGCCGCGCTCCAAGAAGAGCTAAAGCCCCTTCTTGCCCATCTCCAGGAACTTGTCCTGACGGCGCTGGCGCAGCGTGTCGGCGTCGAGCCCGGAGAGCTCGTCCAGCGCCTCGGTCATGACCTTGCCGACGAGATCGATCGTCTCGTCGGGGCTGCGATGGGCGCCGCCCATCGGCTCGGGGATGACGTCGTCGATCACCTCGAGCTTCTTGAGGTCGGCTGCCGTCACCTTCATCGCCTCGGCGGCTTCCTGGGCATTGGCATTGGAGCGCCAAAGGATCGAGGCGCAACCTTCCGGCGTGATCACCGCGTAGATCGAGTTCTCGAGCATGTAGACGCGGTCGGCCGAGGCGATGGCGAGCGCGCCGCCCGAACCACCCTCGCCGATCACGACGCTGACCAGCGGCACGCCGAGCGACAGGCAGGTGTCGATCGAGCTCGCCACCGCCTCGGCCTGGCCGCGCGCCTCGGCGTCCAGGCCAGGATAGGCACCCGGCGTGTCGACGAAGGTGACGACGGGCAGGTGGAACCGATCGGCGAGCTTCATCAGCCGCTGCGCCTTGCGATAGCCCTCCGGCCGCGGCATGCCGAAATTGTGCTTGATGCGCGAATCGGTGTCGTCGCCCTTCTGCTGACCGATCACCACGACGCTGCGGCCGCCAAGCCGGCCGACGCCGCCGACGATGGCGGCGTCCTCGCCGAAGACGCGATCGCCCGCCAAGGGCATGTAGTCCGTGATCAGGCGGTCGATGTAGCTCTGGGCGTGCGGCCGCTCGGCATGGCGCGCCACCTGCACGCGCTGCCAGGGCGTCAGCTTGGCGTAGGTTGCGCGCAGCTGCTTTTGCACCTTGTCCTGCAGGCGCATGACTTCCTCGGCGATGTCGACATCGCCCGAGTTCGGCAGATGCCGGAGCTCGGCAATCTTGCTTTCGAGCTCGGCGATCGGCTTCTCGAAGTCGAGGTAGGTGGTCATTGATTTTCAGGTGTCGCCCGGCACCGGAATCCTGTCAACCGGGCCCGCTTCAGCCTGCCGGGCGGCGCTTGCGGCGCGCCAGCGGATGCTTGTCCTGCACCAGCGCCCGGAGCTTCTCGTCCAGCACATGGGTGTAGATCTGGGTCGTGGCGATATCTGCATGGCCCAACATCAACTGCACGCTGCGCAGGTCGGCGCCGCCCTCGAGCAGGTGGCTGGCGAAGGCATGGCGCAGCACGTGCGGCGAGACGCGCGCCGGATCGATGCCGGCCGTCAACGCCGCTTCCTTCAGGAGCTGGGCAAGGCGCTGGCGCGTCAGATGGCCCGTGCGGCCGCGCGACGGAAAGAGAAAGCGCGACTTCTCGCCCTCGTCGAGCATGGCGGCACGGACATGCAGCCACGCGGCGATGGCCTGGCGCGCCGGGTCGCTGAGCGGCACCAGGCGCTCCTTGTTGCCCTTGCCGCGTACCACCAGCACGGTGGGATCGCGCTCGACGGCGGCGACCGGCAGGGTCACCAGCTCCGACACGCGCAGACCGGCGGCGTAGAGGATCTCCAGCAGCGTCGCCATGCGGCCGTGGTCGTCGTCGCGCCGGCTCGCCTCGATCAACCGATCGACCTCGTCGCGCGACAGCACCTTGGGCAGCGGCCGGCCGAGCCGCGGCGAATCGAGGGTGCTGGCCGGATCGTCCTCGCGCAGCCGCTCGGCCAGCAGGAAGCGAAAGAACTGGCGGATCACCGAGAGCCGCCGCGCCACCGTGCGCGGCGTCATGCCGACATAGTCGAGTGATTTAAGATAGGCGCGCAACGCCTCGGCATCGGCGTTGACCACCTTGCGCTTGCGCCGTGCCAGGAAGGTTTGGAGGTCCTTGAGGTCGGCGCCGTAGGCCGCCGTGGTGTTGAGCGACGCTCCGCGCTCGGCCGACAGCATCTCGATGAAGGCTTCGGCCTCGCGCGACAGCGCAACGGATGGCTTTCTTTTCACGCCGGCGGCATCTTCTCATAGTCTTCCGGACCGCGCGCCTCTGGCGCGTTCATGAGTGCGCCAGAGCGTTTTCGGCGAAGCCGAAAATCGCTGGCGCGCGGTCCGGAAGAGCATGACGCCATCATGGGCTAGAGGCCGTACGCGATCGCCGTTTCCATGGCGAACAGGCGGGCCGAATAGTCCTCGCCCACCTGGCGCAGGGCCTGCACGATCGCCGCGATGGCGGCAGGATGAAGCTCGTTGAGCGGCGTCTCGCCGGCCGCGATCGGCGCGAGCAATGCCGCCTCGGCGCGGCGACTGCCGGCTGCGGCATTGACCAGCGCTTGCAGTTTGGCCGTGGCCGGCATCACCAGGCGCGCCCCACCCGGCGCCGCGTCGGGCAGATCGGTCGAACGCGGCGGCAGGTCGAAGCCGGTCGCCCGCAGGAGTTCCAGCAACAGATAGCCCCGCAGCGGCGCGCGCGCCGGATCGTCGTCGCGGGTCACCTCGTACCAGCGGTTGATCTCGCCAATCGTGAGCCGCTTGGCATCGTCGATGCCGGCGACCGCGGCCAGGGGCACCAGCCGGTCCAGCGCAATGATGGCGCGCGCATTGTTCGAGACCGCGCTCAGCGCCAAACGGATCCAGGCCTGCGCCTGCAGCTTGTCGCCGAGCAGCAGAAAACCCCGCATCGCTTCCTGCGCGACATTGGCGAACTGTGGCTGGGCCGGCAGATTGATCAAGGCTGCGGCGCTTGCCCGAGCGATGGTCGGGAACAAGGGGCTGCCGCGCGCCTCACCGTAGGCGGCGGCGATGGAGTTGACGATCTCACCAGGATTGGAGGCACTGCGCGCCGCGGCGACCATTCGCGCACGGCGCGCGACCGCCGGCGGCAGCGAAGCGCCGTCCCGCAACGCCTCGAGATAAAGGTCGCCCAGCCGCGTCGCCTCGATGATCGCGAGCGCTTCGCCACGCTCGGCGATCTCGATGCGCGTGGCGATCGGCAGCGGCTTGAGCCCGACCAGCGCGCGAACGATCGGCGGCTGCGTGTTGCGCAACACGTTGGCCGGCACCTTGGCATGCATGAGGTCGATCGCCATCAGCGCCGGCCCGTCGATCGGCTGGCCCGCCTGCAGGTTGGCGGCGCGCGCCGCGGCGGTGTCGCCGTCCAGCAGCCTGCAGGCGGCCTGTGCGCGACCGCTGAAGGGCTCGGTCAGTTGCCACTGGCGGACGATGGCACAGGCGCCGTGCCGTTCACCCGCCAACATCAGGCCGTTGGCCACCGTCGATGCGACCGCCGGGTCGGCGTGGCCGCCGGCATTGCGCGCCATCTCGTTCAGGCTCTCCGCCTCGCCCATGGCGGCGAGCTTCTCGACCTTGCGCATGAACAGGCTGGGCGGAGGACTGCCGTCCGGCGGCGGCGGCGTAAGCTGGCTCACCAGAACCTTGAACTGCAGATCGCGCAAGGCGCGGCTGCGCGGCGCATTGGGCAACGCCGTTACCAGGCGCTTGGCGGTTGCCAGGGAGGTTCCCGCCCAGGCGTTTGACGGCATGCCTCCCGTGGTCGCCGTCAGGAAGCCGGTCGGTCTGTCGTCAAAATTGGCGCTCTGCGCGACAACCGGCGCGGCCAGCAGCACCGAGAGCACCGCAGCGGCGACGGCCAGGCTAATGCGGTTTCCGATCAGATGGAACCGCGAGCGGTTCCATCTGATCGGAAACGCGCGGGCGGTCCACCGTGGCTCACAGGGCACATTCCGTCCGGCTGATTCCAGCCGGACGGAATGTGCTTTAGCGCGCGAAGCGTTCATTGGGGACGGGAACCTCGAAGTGCCGCACCGGCGGACGGGGCTCGATCACGGCAAGGGCCACCAGGCCCGCAATCAGCAGGCTGACGACGATCACGGCGACCACCGGCCCAAGCTTCACGGTGGGCACGCTGAATCGATTTCGGGAACGGAACATGGGCACGACGCGGGCAACCTACCTCGGCTAGCGCCCAAGCGGCAATCGCGCACAATCCTTATTGTCTTCGGCGAGCCCCTCGCTTGAAACGGTGGCCGGAATGGGCGACATCCATGGCTTCAAGTTCATCATGGACGCCCGTTCACCCCTATCGCTGCCGCGCACCGTCGCCCTTGTGGGCCTGATGGGCGCGGGCAAAAGCGCCATCGGCAAGCGCCTGGCGATGCGGCTTGGCCTGCCGTTCGTCGACGCCGACGACGAGATCGAGCGCGCCGCCGGCTGCTCGATCGCCGAGATCTTCGAGAAGTACGGTGAGGCCGACTTCCGCGCCGGAGAGCGCCGCGTCATATCGCGCCTGCTCGACGAGCCGCCGCACGTGCTGTCGACCGGTGGCGGCGCCTATATCGATCCCGAGACGCGCAGCCTGATGCGGGCCAAGGCGGTGACGGTGTGGCTGCGCGCCGGGCTCGACGTGCTGTTCGACCGCGTGCGCAAGCGCGGCCACCGGCCACTGCTGCGCAATGGCGATCCCAAGGATGTTCTCGCACGGCTGATGACGCAACGTTATCCGATCTATGCCGAGGCCGACATCGTCGTCGATTCGACGGCGCAGCCCGCCGATCGCACGACCGAGCAGGTGATCGAGGCGTTGCGCACCCATCTGCAGGCAGAGAAGACGCCAGTATGAGTGCACGCACCATCCGTGTAGAGCTCGCGGGACGCAGCTACGACATCGCCATCGGCCCTGGCCTGATCGACCAGGCCGGCGCGCTGTGCCGCCCCCTGCTGGCGGCGCCCAAGGTCACGATCGTGAGCGACGAGACCGTGGCACCGCTCTACGGCGCCCGGCTCGCGGCCTCGTTTGACAAGGCCGGCATCAAGGCGCGCCTGGTCACCGTAGCGGCGGGCGAGAGCAGCAAGGAATTCGCGGGCTTCGGCAAGCTCATGAACGCGCTGCTCGACCAGCGGCCCGACCGCAGGACCACTCTGGTGGCGCTGGGCGGCGGCGTGGTCGGCGACCTCACGGGCTTTGCCGCGGCGGTGCTGCTGCGCGGCGTCGACTTCATCCAGGTGCCGACCACGCTCCTGGCCCAGGTCGATTCCTCGGTCGGCGGCAAGACCGGCATCAACACGCGCCACGGCAAGAACCTGGTCGGCGCCTTCTACCAGCCACGCCTGGTGCTGGCCGACACCGACGTGCTCGATACCCTGCCGCGGCGCGAATTGCTGGCGGGCTATGCCGAGGTCGCCAAGTACGGCCTGATCGACGATCCTGACTTCTTCGCCTGGTGCGAGGCCAATGGCGCGGCGGTGCTGTCGGGCGACGCCGCCAGGCGGACCTACGCCATCGAGCAGAGCTGCCTGGCCAAGGCCCGCATCGTCGCGGCCGACGAGCGCGAGACCACCGACCTGCGTGCCTTGCTCAATCTCGGCCATACCTTCGGCCACGCACTGGAAGCCGAGACCGGCTACGGCAGCGACCTGCTGCACGGCGAGGCCGTTGGCACCGGCATGGCCATGGCCTTCGATCTTTCCGCGCGCCTCGGCCTTTGCCCTGCGGCCGATGCCGAGCGGGTGCGGAGCCATCTCGGCGGCGTCGGCCTGCCGATGCGGCTGCGCGCCATCGGCGGCGACAACCGGCGGAACTGGAACGCCACGCAGCTGATCGAGCACATGCGCGGCGACAAGAAGGCCGAAGCCGGCCGGCTTACCTTCGTGCTGGCACGCGGCATCGGCAAGGCGTTCGTCAGCCGCGACGTCGACGAGACGGCGTTGCGCGGCCTGCTCGACGACGCAATCTCTGCCTGAGCCATGGAAAGCGACCTTCAGTTCGACATGCCGCTCTGGATCGCGGGTCCGGCGGTGCTGCTCTGCCTGCTGCTCGCGGCTTACCTGTCGGCGGCGGAGACCGCCATCACCGGCGCCTCGCGGCCGCGCATGCACCGGCTGGCCCAGCAGGGCAACAAGCTGGCAGCCACCGTCAACGCGTTGCTCGACCGCAAGGATGAGGTCGTGAGCGCCATCCTGCTCGGCAACAACGTGGTGAACATCTTTTCGGCCTCGCTCACCACGGCCGTGCTGACCGCGTTGTTCGGCGCCGCAGGCATTGTCTACGCCACTGTCGTGATCGGCGTGCTGGTGGTGATCTTCGGCGAGGTGATGCCCAAGACGTGGGCCTTGCTGCGTGCCGATCGCGTGGCACTGATACTGGCGCCGTCGATCGCCGTCACCGTGGCGCTGCTCGGTCCAGTGGCGCGCGGCGTCGCCGGCATCTCGCGCTTCTTCCTCCGCCTGATGGGCGTGCGCGTCGACCGCACGCCCGATGCCGAGGAACACGACGACGTGCTGCGCGGCGCCATCGAGCTGCATGGCCACGGTCAATTCGACGAGGCGGCGCCCGCCGAAAAGGCGATGCTGCGATCGGTGCTCGATCTCGGCGACCGCACAGTCGGCGACGTGATGACCCATCGCGGCAGCGTCGTGGTGATCGACGCCGGCCAGCCGATGGACGCCATCGTCAGCCAGATGCTGGAAGCGCCCTACACGCGCATCCCGGTCTATCGCACCGAGGCAGACAACATCATCGGCGTCGTCCATGCCAAGGACCTGTTCCGCGCCGTCAAGGCGGCGGGCGGACCCGAGACGGTCAAGATCGAAGCGGTCGTGACGCCACCCTGGTTCATTCCCGAATCGACGACGTGTTTCGATCAGTTGCAGGCCTTCCGCGCCCGGCACGAGCACTTCGCCATCGTCGTCGACGAGTACGGCGCGCTGCGCGGCATCGTCACCCTCGAGGACATCATCGAGGAGATCACCGGCGACATCGAGGACGAGCACGACGCCATCAAGCGCGGCGTGGTCAGGCGCGAGGACGGCAGCCTGATCTGCCGGGGCGACGTGCCGATCCGCGACCTCAACCGCGAGTTCGGCTGGCGGCTGCCCGAGGACGTCGCCATCACCATCGCCGGACTGGTGCTGCACGAGGCCCGGCGCATCCCCGAGGTCGGCCAGACCTACGCATTCTACGGATTCCGCTTCGAAATTCTGAAGCGCGAGGGCACCCGAATCGCCGAGTTGCGCATCGTGCCGCCCGTCGCCATACAGGCCGCCAACGTCTGACGATCACCAAAGAGGATCCGCCATGCCGCTTTCGCCGCCGGTCGGGCGACAGCACCTGCACACGCGTCGCGTCACCTGCCAGGGCTTCTTCCGCGAGGACGGGCTGTGGGACATCGAGGGTCGCATCACCGACACCAAGACCTACGAGCATTCCAATGAATGGCGTGGGCCGCTGAAGCCGGGTGACTTCGTCCACGACATGTCGATCCGGCTGACGGTCGACCATCGCTTCACCATCGTCGACGTCGAGGCCGTGACCGACAAGTCGCCCTACCAGATCTGCGGCAACGTCACGCCCGACTTCAAGAAGCTGATTGGGCTGCGCATCGGCGGCGGCTTCCATCGCAAGGTGAAGGAGCGGCTGGGCGGCGTGCACGGCTGCACCCACATCGTCGAGCTTTTAGGTCCGGTGGCGACCACGGCGTTCCAGACCGTGTCGTCGGGCAAGGCGCGCGAGCTCAACCTCGCGCATCGCCACAAGATCGGCAAACCGCCCAGTCCCGTCGATCCCGACGCGCCCAAGCAAAAGCCCTACGTCATCGACAACTGCTACGCCTGGGCCGCCGACGGCCCGGTGGTCAAGCGCTGGGCGCCGCACTTCTATACGGGCCCCGACGCCGAAGCCGTGCGCGCCGCCGCGGCCGGCAAAGATTTCGAGATGGACGGTTAAGGTTAAGGCTTCTTGTCTTCCGCCGGCGTCAGCGTCGTCAGCGCGAGCGCATGCAGGCCGGCATCGAGTTCGGCCTTCAGCGCGGCATAGACCAGGCGCTGGCGCATCACGCGGCTTTTGCCTTCGAACGCGGCCGACACGATCTCGACACGAAAATGGGTCTCGCCGCCTTCGCGCCAGCCGGCGTGGCCGTGATGGCGCGACGACTCGTCCTCGATGGCAAGACGCACGGGCGCGAACTCATTTCGAAGCTTGTTGTCAATCGCCATCGCGACCTTGCCCATCACTCGCCTCTCTTGCCGCGCCAATCCGTTGAACACATATTATCCAAATGCCTCGACGGCGAGCGAAACCCTTGACGGCCACCGACGGCGCAGCGCCGCACCAGCGGGTCTGCGAAGCGCCGGGCTGCAGGCTCGCCGGCGAGCATCGAGCGCCGCGCGCCCGCGACCGGCTGAACGAGTATCGCTGGTTCTGTCTCGAGCATGTGCGCGAATACAACAAGAAGTGGGACTATTTCGCAGGCCTCGGCGCCGAGCAGATCGAGGCGCATATCCGCGCCGACACGACCTGGCGCCGGCCAGTCTGGCCGCTCGGCGCGCGACGCAGCAACGGCCCATACGTCCATATCCATGACCCGTTCGACCTTGCTGACGATGCCGGCCTCGGCGAGCGGCCGCAGCCCAAGTTCGATGGCAGCGAGCAACTGACGCCGGCCGAGCGGACGGCCCTTGATGTCCTTGAACTTTCCTGGCCCTCGACCCGGGCGGACGTGAAATCTCGTTACAAGGAACTGGTGAAACTGCATCATCCCGACGCCAACGGCGGGGCACGGGATGCCGAAGAAAAACTGAAGCAAATCAACGCCGCCTATTCCACTCTGCGGGCATCGGAGCACCTGCCCGCCGAGTGATTAGCCCTATTCAAGGCAGGCACGGCAATTGGTCGCTTGCGGTGCACAAAACGGCCTGCGACTATTGGTTTTAGCCCGCAATTTGGCGGGCTTTGTTTTGTAGGACTTGTGATGGCCTCTACGACGACCGCGGCCCGGCAGAACGTCTCGGACATGCCGGATATCAAGGTTTCAGCCCGTCAGCTCTTCGGCATCGACACGGACATGGAAGTCCCGGCCTTCAGCCAGGCGACCGAGCACGTGCCGGAGGTCGACGACGCCTACCTTTTCGACTCCGACACCACGATGGCGATCCTCGCGGGCTTCGCGCACAATCGACGAGTCATGGTCCAGGGTTACCACGGCACCGGCAAGTCGACCCATATCGAGCAGGTCGCGGCCCGGCTGAACTGGCCCTGCCTGCGCATCAACCTCGACAGCCACATCTCCCGTATCGACCTGATCGGCAAGGACGCGATCGTGCTGCGCGACGGCAAGCAGGTCACTGAGTTCCGCGAGGGCATCCTGCCGTGGGCGCTGCAGAACCCGACGGCTTTGGTGTTCGACGAATATGACGCTGGCCGCGCCGACGTCATGTTCGTGATCCAGCGCGTGCTCGAGGTCGACGGCAAGCTGACGCTCCTCGACCAGAACAAGGTGATCCGCCCTCACCCGGCGTTCCGCCTGTTCTCGACGGCGAACACCGTGGGCCTCGGCGACACGACCGGCCTCTATCACGGCACGCAGCAGATCAACCAGGGCCAGATGGACCGCTGGTCGATCGTGACCACGCTGAACTACCTGCCGCACGACCAGGAAGTGAACATCGTCGCCGCCAAGACGCCGATGTACGACACCGAGGACGGCCGCAAGATCCTGTCCGCCATGGTGGCGCTGGCCGACCTCACACGGGCGGGCTTCATCGCCGGGGACATCTCGACCGTGATGTCGCCACGTACGGTGATGACCTGGGCCGAGAACGCCCGCATCTTCGGCGGCGATATCGGCTTTGCCTTCCGTCTCACCTTCCTCAACAAGTGCGACGAGGTCGAGCGCAGCACGCTCGCCGAATACTATCAGCGCTGCTTCGGCAAGGAATTGCCGCCGTCGAGCGGCAAGGGCGGCAAGCTGCACTGACGAGGTGGCCTAGATGGCCAAGGACACAACGCCAATCGAGGAATTCCGGCGCGTCACCGCCACCACCATGCGGGCGGTGTCGCGCAGGGAAGTGAACGTCTCCTTCGTGCCCGACGGCGGCTCGCTGCTGGGCAGCGAAGCGCGAATCACCGTGCCGGCCCGCGACCTGCCGGTCGAGGACGTCAGCCGCGTGCGCGGCGAGGCGGATTCGATGGCGCTGAAGCTGCGCCATCACGACCGCAAGACCCATCTGCGCCGCGTGCCCAGAGGCGAGACTGCGCGGGCGATCTTCGAGGCGGTCGAGCAGGTCCGCGTCGAGGCGCTGGGCGCGCGCCGCATGGCCGGCGTCGCCGACAATCTCTCCGCCCTGTGGCGCCAGCGCTCCGACCAGCGCGGCCATGCCCGCATCAAGTCCAAGGACGACGCGCCGATCGCCGACGTGATCGGCCTGATCGCCCGCGAGCAGATCTTGGGTGCCTCCCCGCCGGAAGCCGCCAGGGCGATGGTCGACATGTGGCGCGCCGACGTGGAGTCCGCCGCCGGCCGCGACTTCCAGAAGCTGCGCGAATCGCTGACCAACCAGGAATCCTTTGCCCGCGCCGCCCGCCAGCTTATCCGCGACCTCAAGCTCGGCGATGAATCGGCCGACCTGCAGGACGAGGACGACCAGGAATCGCAGGACCAGGAGAACGCCGACGGGCAGTCCAACGAGACCGGCGACGACCAGAGCGATTCCAGCGAGAGCCAGGGCTACGGCGCCCAGGGCGAGGAGACCGAGGACGCGTCGGACCAGGAGGATGCCTCAGAGACCGTCGCCGACCAGGCGCAGACCGAGATGCAGATGGGCTCGGGCGACGAGGAGGAGCCGGGCCGCGCCGAGCGTCCGTGGCTGCCGCCGGGCGCGCTTTCCAACGAGCCGCTGGGCCAGCAATATCACGCCTACACGGTGAAGTTCGACGAGATCGTCGATGCCGACCAGCTGTGCGATGCCGAAGAGCTCGGCCGCCTGCGCAACCATCTCGACCAGCAGCTCTCGCACCTGCAGGGCGTGATCGGCAAGCTCGCCAACCGCCTGCAGCGCCGCCTGATGGCGCAGCAGAACCGCTCGTGGGACTTCGACCTCGACGAGGGCACGCTCGATGCCGCGCGCCTCGCCCGCATCGTCGCCAATCCCATGCACGCGCTGTCCTTCAAGAAGGAGAAGGAGACCACCTTCCGCGACACCGTGGTGTCGCTCTTGATCGACAATTCGGGCTCGATGCGCGGCCGGCCGATCACGGTGGCGGCGATGAGTGCGGACATCCTCGCCCGCACGCTCGAGCGCTGCGGCGTCAAGGTCGAGATCCTGGGCTTCACCACGCGCGCCTGGAAGGGCGGCCAGAGCCGCGAGCAGTGGCTCGCCGCCGGCAAGCCCGCCAATGCGGGCCGCCTGAACGATCTCCGCCACATCATCTACAAGCCGGCCGATGCGCCGTGGCGGCGGGCCCGCAAGAACCTCGGCCTGATGCTGCGCGAAGGCATCCTCAAGGAGAACATCGACGGCGAGGCGCTGCTGTGGGCGCACAACCGTCTGCTGCCGCGCACCGAAGAGCGGAAGATCATGATGGTGATCTCCGACGGCGCGCCGGTCGACGATTCGACGCTGTCGGTCAATCCCGGCAACTACCTCGAGCGGCACCTGCGCGACGTCATCGATTGGATCGAGACGCGCTCGCCCGTGGAGCTGATCGCCATCGGCATCGGCCATGACGTCACGCGCTACTACCGCCGTGCCGTCACCATCGTCGACGCCGACCAGCTCGGCGGCACGATGATGGAGCAGCTCGCCTCGCTGTTCGACGAGGAAGATCTCAAGGACGCCCGCGCGGCACGCGCGCCGCGCGGCAGCAAAGGCGGCAAAGCCCCCGTCGGCAAGTCGGGCCGTCGCGCCGCCTGACCTTGCGCTCGATCCTCCGCTCGCTGTTCGTCGTCTGCCTGCTCGCCACCGCCTGCGCCGGCGCCTCGCCGCCGCCGGCTGTGGCGCAGGAGCAGCCGCTCGAGATCAGGAGCGCCTCGCAGCCCTTCAAGATCGACGACTCGTCGGCCAAGACGATCGGCCGCCTGGTCTGGCGCGGCGGCCTCATGATGACGGCCAACGCGCGGCGCTTCGGCGGCTGGTCCGCTCTCCACGTCTCGCCTGACGGCAAGACCCTGACCTCGATCTCTGACGAGGGCGCCTGGCTCGCCGCCGCCATCGAGTATGACGGCGAGGCCAATCTCGCCGGGCTCAGCAATGCCCGCATCGGCCAGCTCCATGGCCTCGACGGCAGGCTGATCGCGAGCAAGGCCGAGGCTGACGCCGAGGCGGTGGCGCGCCTGCCTGACGGCTCGTGGCTGGTCGCCTTCGAGCGCGACCACCGGCTGTGGCGCTACCGGACGCTGACCGCCACGCCGACCCCTGTCGAGGGGCCGGCCGAGATCGGCCGACAGCCGGCCAACGGCGGCCTCGAGGCGCTGGCGGCGCTCGACGACGGCCGCGTCATCGCCATCAGCGAGGAATACAGCGAGCGGCCCGGCACGGTGATGGGCTGGATCGGCACGCCGTCAGCGGCCGGCCGCTACCAGTGGCGCTCGTTCAGCTACGCCACCATCCCCGACTTCCGGCCGACCGCGATCGCCCGGCTGCCCGATGGCTCGTTCACCGTGCTCGAGCGGGCGTTCGATTTCGCGCGCGGCGTGCGCTGCCGCGTCATGCGCGTCGACGCCAACCAGCTCGTGGCCGGCGGCACGGTGCAGGCCGAAGAGCTGGCTCGGCTCGCTTCGCCCTATGCGGTCGACAATCTGGAAGGCATCGCCTCGACCCGCGGGCCGCGCGGCGAGACATTGATCTGGCTGATCTCGGACGACAACTTCAATCCGCTTCAGCGCAGCATCCTGCTGCTGTTCGAGTTGGCGCTGTAGGCGCGAGCCCTCGCCTGGTCACTTACGCGGTGCATGCACTGCCGTCAGCGGTGCAAGAGGTTTCCGCCGTTCCCGCCGTTTCCGCCCGACCGTCTTGTGGTCGGCGAACGCTGCCCCCTCAATCGGTTGGGCCCGCCGTCGAATTCGGATAGTTAGTCGCGGTAGGGACGGGCATCACTGCCCGCCCCCCGCACAGAACCGTACGTGCGGCTTTCCCGCATGCGGCTCCCACCCCGGGTGGGTGACGGCGACGCGCTGTTGCGGCCTGCCGTATGCGGCCCAACCCCTGTTCCACGCTGGCCCGGCCCTGCGTCCGGTGCGTGCGCTGATGGTCCGCATTCCCCGTGGCCCCCGCCCTTCGCTCCACCGCCTCCTCTACCGGCACGCCGGCTTCGTTCGACGGCTTCACCGCTACCATGGCGGGGTCCGACCTCTCACGCCCGTGCATCATTGGCTTCGGCTCCTCGCCTTCCCAAGGCGGGCCGCCGGCGTTGGGCACCGCGGTCAGACGTGAGATCTCCCAGGTTCCGACGCGGTCCTTTCGAGCGTGATGGGGTCTTTGACCTCGGCAGAGTGGCGGCCCCTCGCTTCGCGGGGTCGTTCATGTTGCCTTCGACCCTTGCGACGGTCTCGGCCTCTGCGACTCGATTTTCGTGGCTCAATAGCCCACCCCTCTCGATGGCTGTGTACGCTTCGCGGCCGCCGTCATCGGCGGACTCGCGCAACACTCGCTACCAGGCTGGACGCTACTCCTTTACCTGCGCCGGACTTCCACCGGCTGGACCGCGCCAGCTTTCCTGGCGCACCGGCAAGTTTCGCAACGTCAGCCGGGCGGGACGTGCGCGGTGAACCACGGCGACCACCTCCGGGCGCGCGGCATCGCTCGCAACATGAAAACCGGATCAACGATGGATAGAGCGACACGTCGGTCGAACCCTATCACAAACTCCAGTACTGGTCAATAACTATAGTTTTTTCGCACCATGCAGGGGCAGAGGTGCCCTAAGGTTCGGGATGGCAGCTACGCTGCCATCTTCTTGGCATCCTTCTTGGCCTTCGCCGCGACGACGCGGCGCTTCAGCACCTTCATCTCGGGGCTGAGCTTGCTGTCGTTGGTGCCCAGCAGGTAGGCGTCGATGCCGCCATTGTGCTCGATGGTCTTCATGCCGCGCGGCGTCAGCCGCAGGCGCACGGTATGGCCGAGCGCATCCGACAGGACCGAACCGACCTGCAGGTTGGACATGAACCGGCGCCGGGTCTTGTTGTTGGCGTGGCTGACATTGTTGCCCGACTGCACGGCCTTGCCCGACAGGGCGCAACGACGAGGCATGGCGGCTTCCGCTATAAAACGATCCCGCCGGAGGGCGGGAAGGCCGGCTTTTTAAGGGTCTGGCAGGGGGTCGTCAACCCGCCCCTTAGGCGAACCGTTCGCGGTTACGCGAACCAGTCCACCACCCGTTCGCTGATATCCTCGACCTGATCCTCGGGAATCACCCGTCCGCGGGCCGAGATTCCCGCCTCGTGCACGGTTTCCGGGTCGCCCGAGACCAGGGGGTGCCACCAATAAAGGTCCTGCTTGAAGTGGACCAGGCGGTAGGCACAGGTCTTGGGCAGCCAGTCCATCTTGGCCACCACCTTTGGGGTGAGCTGGATGCAGTCCGGCACGATCTTCTTGCGGTTCTTGTAGTCCCGGCAGCGCGCCGTCTTGGGGTCCAGAAGCTTGCAGCAGGTGTCGGTCTGGGCGAGCTCGCCGGTGCCCTCGTATTCGAGCTTGTTGACGCAGCACATGCCGCAGCCGTCGCACAGCTGCTCCCACTCCTGCTTGGACATCTGGGCCAGCGTCTTGCGCTTCCAGAACGGCAGCTCCTGCTGGGCGGCGGCACGGCGGGCGCGGCGGACGAGGGACTTAGCGGCCATGGAATGCCTTTAGCATAAGACGGGCCGCGGCGGCGGGGGTTGCGCGGCCGGCTTCGACCTCGCGCTCCAGGCCCGCCACCAGTCTCTTCACCCCGGGATGCTTGCGCAACTCGGCCAGCAGGGTTTCCCCCACCTCGTTCCACATCCAGGCGCGCGCCTGATCGGCGCGGCGGCGGGCGATGCCCTTCTCGCCGACCGCCTTCATGAAGCGCTCGATGATCTGCCAGACCGCGGCCACGCCCTCGCCGGTGAGCGCCGACGCCGTCGTGACCTCCGGCGTCCAGCCCGCGGTCGGCGAGCGCAACATGCGCAGCGCATGCTGATAGTCCGAAGCCGATCGCTTGGCGGTGGCCAAAAGGTCGCCGTCGGCCTTGTTGACCACGATCAGGTCGGCGAACTCGATGACGCCGCGCTTGATGCCCTGCAGGTCGTCGCCGCCCGCGGGCAGCAGCAGCACGATGAACATGTCGACCATGTCGGCGACCGCGGTCTCGGACTGGCCGACGCCGACGGTCTCGACGATCACCGTGTCGAAGCCCGCCGCCTCGACCAGCAGCATGGTCTCGCGCGTGCGCCGCGCCACGCCGCCCAGCGTCGCGCCCGCCGGCGACGGCCGGATGAAGGCGGCGCTCCGGCGCGACAGCTCCTCCATGCGCGTCTTGTCGCCCAGGATCGAGCCGCCGCCGCGCTTGGACGAGGGATCGATGGCGAGCACGGCAAGCGACCGGCCGCGTTCCAGGAGGGACAATCCGAAGCGCTCGATGAAGGTCGACTTGCCGACACCCGGCACGCCGGTGATGCCGAGCCGCACCGACTTGGCCGAATGCGGGAGCACCGCGGACAACAAAGCATCGGCGCGCTCGCGATGGTCGGAGCGCGTCGACTCGATCAGGGTGATGGACTGCGCCAGAGCGCGTCGGTCGCCGGCCAGCAGGGGCGCAAGCAGCGGGTCGACTTTCATGCCCGGCCAGACTTATCAGCGGTGTCGGTGGAACGCCAGCAAGGCGCAAAGACCCGCGATCGAATAGAAGACCGCGAGCGTCCAGCCGAGCCCGGGATCGCCGACCGCGTCCATCGCCGCACCCGCGAGCGGCCGGCCGATCAGGCCGCCCAGGATGTAGAGCATGCTGAAGGCGGTATTGGCGCGCGCGATGTCGCCGCCGGCGATGCGCTGGCCGAGCAGCGCCAGCCCGACCGGGTAGATCGCAAACGACAGCCCGCCCCACAGCGCGATCACGCCGAGGACCATCAACGACTGCGCCGAGACGGCCGACAGCAGCACGACCAGCAAGGCGCTCGCCAGCGTGCAGCCCGCCAGCACGGCGCGCCGGTCGAAATGATCGGCCATCCAGCCGATCGGCCATTGCAGGATCACGTTGCCGATCACGAAGGTGGAGAGCCAGAGCGCGCCGGTCTCGGCCGGCACGCCGGCGCCGACGGCGTAGACCGGCAGGAAGCTGAAGGCGACCTGCTCGCCCAGGCCGCAGGCGAAGCCCGCCAGCATGGCGAGCGGCGCCAGGATCACGACCTGAAGGTAGCCGCTGTCCTCGGCATGCTCGATCTTCGGCGCCGTCCTCCAGTAGGGCAGCAGCGGCAGCGCCACCAGGAGCGCAAGTGCTGCACAGGTGAGGAAGGGCTTGGGTCCATAGACGCCGACGACCTGCAGCACCAACGGCCCCAACGCCAGGCCGAGCGCCACCAGCATGGCGTAGACCGCCATGACGCGGCCGCGGCGCTTCTCCTCGACGACGACGTTCATCCAGATCTCGCTCACCACCCAGGGCACGCCACCCACGGCGCCGTGCAGCAGGGTCAGGATGAACCAGACGACGACGCTGTCGGTCAGCGTGTAGGCGACGACGAGCGCCGAACCCGCGACGACGGCACCGATGATGAACGGCACCGCGCCCCAACGCGCCGCCAGCCGCGGGATGTGCGAGGCGGTGGCCAGCATGCCGACGGCCCAGGCCGCCGCCACGATGCCGATGGTGAGCTTGTCGTAGCCTTGCCGCTCCAGCGCGAGCGGCACCAGCGGCATGGCGACGCCCGCCTGCAGGCCGATCGCCGCGCAGGCGGCGAACACGGGCAGCAGCGAACGCCAGGACGACACGGCGATCGTCGTCATGACCTGTCGATCATCGACTGGACGGCGCTTCTCAGAGCGGACAGATCGTCGACGACGATCCGCCAGACCTCGGCATCCGCAACGTCATCATACATCAGGTTTGCGCGATAGGTCGCGACCGTATGGCCACTCGTCCAAAGACGCATCCGCTCGAAGTCGTCGAGCATTTGCATCAAAAGATCTTGATGGCGTCTTCCACCATCCGCTCGCGCACCAGCGGGTTGAGGGTGTCGCGGCGGCTGACGTCGACCGGCAGACTGAGGGCATCATCGCCGAGCACATGCATGACGCCGATGCGATCCATCAGGGAAAAGCCAGATTCGTCGGCGACGTCGATCAGCACATCGACGTCGCTGGCCTCGCTCCGGTCGTCGCGAGCAGACTAGCCCACGAGAGCAAGCGACTTCACGCCGGCCTGTTTCAGGGCAGTTTCCTCGGACCGAATCACGGCGATGATGGCGTCACGGTTCATCTGCTTATACTAGCACATCCGTATCCGGACCGCGGCGCTCCTCGGCGACACGCAGATGCCCCTCGGCGCGGAACGAGGGTGGTTCCTCTTCCTCCACGACGTGGCGCTCGGCCTCGCGGGCGGCTTCCTGCTGGCGGCGCCACATGTCGGCATAGAGCCCGTTGCGCGTCAGCAATTCGCCATGTCGGCCGCGCTCGGCGACGCGGCCGCGGTCGAGCACGACGATCTCGTCGGCATTGATGATGGTCGAGAGCCGATGGGCGATCACCACGGTGGTGCGGCCGCGGCTCACTTCCTCCAGCGAGCGCTGGATCTCCTGCTCGGTGCGCGTGTCGAGCGCGCTGGTCGCCTCGTCGAACAAGAGGATGCTGGGATTCTTCAGGATGGTGCGGGCGATCGCCACGCGCTGCTTCTCGCCGCCCGACAGCTTCAAGCCACGCTCGCCCACGGTCGATTCGTAGCCTTGCGGCAGGGCCATGATGAAATCGTGGATGCGCGCCAGCCGCGCCGCCTGCTCGACCTCCTCGCGCGTGGCGTCGGGCCGGCCGTAGCAGATGTTATAGTAGATCGTGTCGTTGAACAGCACGGTGTCCTGCGGCACCACGCCGATCGCCGCGCGCAGGCTCGCCTGGGTGACGTCGCGGATGTCCTGGCCGTCGATCCGGACGCTGCCGCCCGCGACGTCATAGAAGCGGAACAGGATGCGCGAGACGGTCGACTTGCCCGCGCCGCTCGAGCCCACGATCGCCACCGTGTCGCCCGGCGCCACGCGGAAGCTGACATCGTGCAGGATCGGCCGGGCCTTCTCGTAGTGGAAGTCGACATGGTCGAACACGATCTCGCCGCCCGCCACCTTCAGGGACGGCGCCCCCGGCTTGTCGGCGATCTCGGTCTTCACGTCCATGAGGCCGAACATGCTCTCCATGTTCACCAGCGCATTCCTGATCTCGCGATAGGCGAAGCCCAGCATGTTCAAGGGCATGTAGAGCTGGATCAGGAAGGCGTTGACCGCCACGAAGTCGCCCAGCGTCATGGTGCCGGCCCTGACGCCGTAGCCCGCCATGATCATGACCGCGGCCAGTCCGCAGGAGATGATGGCGCCCTGCCCGACATTGAGCAGCGACAGCGTGCGGCTGGAGCGGATGGCGGCCTGCTCGTAGCGGCGGCGGCCGACATCGAAGCGGCGCGCCTCGTGCTCCTCGTTGCCGAAGTACTTCACCGTCTCGTAGTTGAGCAGGCTGTCGATCGCCTTGGCGTTGGCCTCGGTGTCGGCGTCGTTCATGCGGCGCACGAACTTGATGCGCCATTCAGACAGGGTGACCGAGAAGGCGATGTAGCCGCCGACGGCGGCCAGCGTCACCGCCGAGAAGCGCCAGTCGTAGAGGCTCCACAGCACCACGCCGACCAGGCAGATCTCGAACAGCGTCGGCAGGATGTTGAAGGTGGTGAAGCGGATCAGGAATTCCATGCCGTTGGTGCCGCGCTCGATGACGCGGCTCAGCCCGCCGGTCTGCCGCTCGAGATGGAAGCGCAGCGACAGCGCATGGAGATGGTGGAACACTTGCAGGGCGATGTTGCGGATGGCGCGCTGCGAGACCGGCGCGAAGATGGCGTCGCGCAATTCGCCGAACGCCTGGGCGAGGACGCGGACCGCGCCATAGGCCAGGATCAGGACCACCGGCACGGCCACGGCCTGGGCCATGGGCTCGCCCAGCGCATCGACGGCGTGCTTGTAGAGCACCGGGACGTAGACGTTGGTGACCTTGGCCACCACCAGCAGCACCATCGCCACGACCACCCGGCAACGCAGGCCGGTCTCGCCCTCCGGCCACAGATAGTGACTGACCACGCGCAAGACGGCCCAGGTGCGCCTCAAACCGAGCTTGGGAACGCCATGTTTGGCGGCTAGCGACATGAGTGCAAAATGCCTTTTCGGGCGCGCGAGTTCAGTAGCGTGGCGGGCGACGGCCTTCTATCGTGGACATACGGCCGAAGTAAGCCCCCGGTGGGAAGGGATTTCATGAGTTTTCGTAGGGCCTTCATTGCTTTAGTCGCGAGCTTCGCCGCACCGGTCACCGGCCACACCCAAGACTCCCGCCAGGTCGATATCGCCTACGAGATCACCTTCGCAGGCATTTCCGGGTTCCGCATCGACGTCACCGCCCGCTTCAACGGATCGAACTACGATGTCGAGACCAGCACCTTCAAGGAAGGCGTGCTGAAGGCCGTCACCATGAACTACTTCGGCCGCAACCGCGCCTGGGGCGGCTTCACCACCAAGGGCGCGCAACCGACCGCGGGATCGCTTTCGATCAGCGTCGACGGCAAGCCGCGCACCTGGCTGGCGCAATACGGCGCCGCGGGCTTCCTCCGGGAAGTCCACACCCCGGTCTGGAAGCCGACGCCTCAGCAGACGATCAGCGACGCCGACCGCAAGGACTCGCTCGACCCGCTGTCGGCCGCGCTCAGCGTCGGCTTTGCCGGCGACGCCGCCTGCGACAAGACCGTGCGCAGCAACGACGGCAAGCGGCGCATCGACGTGCTGTTCCGCAAGGTCGGCATGGAGCCGGCAGCGGCCACGGGCATTCCGGGCGCGATCGGCGACGTGCTGGTCTGCGAGATCTACACCAAGCGCGTCGCCGGCGAGTTCGACGAGGCGCCCAAGGAAGCCGAGACCGAACGCGAACGGCCGATCAAGATCTGGCTGGCGCGCTTCGACAACACGCAGATCCGCTATCCCGGCAAGCTCGAGGCGCACACCCTGTTCGCCACCATCCGCGGCCGCATCCTGTCGTTCCGCGAGCGGGCGCTGAGCGCCGAAGAAGCGCAGTCGATCCGGCGCTAGAAGGGCAGGGTCGGCAACCTTACGATCGCGTTCGCCTCCTGCCACAGGATGATCGTTCAACTTCTTGCCCCGCTTGCGAAATCGATCGGTTGGACTGGCTTACGAATGTCGCCTGATCGACGACACTTTGCGATTCGATGTTCCTCTTCGGGCCTCAACGCATCTATACTGAAGTTATTATACGCCAAAATCGCCGTATAGTCCAGCCATTCGCGTCCTTGCGACCACGGCAAGAGCGCAACGGGAGCGGTCCGCTCGCGGCAGCTACGGGCGCGCTTCTGGTTGCGCAGGCGCCTTTGCGGTTGACGTGCGTCTTCGCACGAGCCTTCACCCGCGTGGTCTCTTGTTTACCAATGCAGAGAGCACATAGGCCAACACAACCTCGCCTTGCCGGTTGAGCACCTCCGTCCTGGTCGCTATCACGCCCGTCCCCGGCCTGCTCTTTGATTCGCGCTTGCTCACGATGGTCATCCTGAGCCTGAGTGCATCACCTGGCAGCACCGGCTTGGGCATGCGCAGCTCGTCGATGCCAAGCCCTGCCACGGTCGAGATTTCGTAATACTCCGTCTCATGCGCAAGCTTCACGCTTATGCAGAATGTAAGCGCGGAAGGCGCAAATAGCTGACCAATCAGCGTCTCTTTGGCGCGTTCCTCGTCCAAATGATAAGGCCAAGGATCCCACTTCCGAGCAAAGCTCTTTATCTCCTCCAGACTCACTTGATAGGTGCTACGACACTCAAATTCGGCACCGACCGCAAAGTCTTCGAAGTACTTCATGCTGCTGCACCCATCACGACGTTCCTCTACCACTCAGTGCGAGTGTCCTGCATGGACGTATTCATGCTACATTCAAATGCGCCGCAGGGAACGCCTCAGCGGTCGATAGCTCTGCCGAACAGACGAGGTCTTACGCCGCGCGCTTCTGGCCGCGGTTGCGCAGGATCGCGAGGATTTCCGCCGCGGCCGCCGGGATGTTGGTGCCGGGGCCGTAGATCGCGGCGACGCCCGCCTTCGCCAGGAAGTCGTAGTCCTGCGCGGGGATGACGCCGCCCACCACGACCAGCACCTCGGAGCCGCCCTGCTTGGCGAGCTCCTCGATGAGCTGCGGCACCAGGGTCTTGTGTCCTGCCGCCTGGCTCGACACACCGATCACATGCACGTCGTTCTCGATCGCGGCCCGCGCCACCTCGGCTGGCGTCTGGAACAGCGGACCAATGTCGACATCGAAGCCCAGGTCGGCGAAGGCGGTGGCGATCACCTTGGCGCCGCGGTCGTGGCCGTCCTGGCCCATCTTCACGACCATGAGACGCGGCCGGCGGCCTTCCTCCTCGGCGAACGAGGCGATGTCGGTGCGGATGCGCTCCAGCCCCTGGTCGCCCTCCCATTCGCTGGCATAGACGCCGGCGATCGACCGGATGGTGGCCTGGTAGCGGCCATAGACACCTTCCAGCGCCGAGGAGATCTCGCCCACTGTCGCGCGCGCGCGCGTGGCCTCGATCGACAGCGTCAGGAGATTGCCCGTGCCGCTGCGTGCCGCGTCGCCCAGCGCTTTCAACGCGGCGACGCACTTCGCCTCGTCGCGGTTGGCGCGGATCTTCTGCAGGCGCGCCACCTGCGACTCGCGCACCATGTCGTTGTCGACATCGAGGATCTCGATGGCGGGCTCCTCCTTCAATTGGAACTTGTTGACGCCGACCACGGCCTCCTCACCGCGATCGATGCGCGCCTGCTTGCGGGCGGCCGCCTCCTCGATGCGCAGCTT
>WHTW01000063.1 GCA_009377525.1 Rhodospirillales bacterium | reverse complement strand
GCGCATTGATGACCACGATATTCGACGCCGCCGGCAAGGGCAGCGCCAACGCATGCTGGGCGCTCATGGATGCGCATAGAGCGGACAGGTTTGGGTCCGCAAATCGCGCCACGGAATCTTCGATGTTTCAGGGGGTTACGCCCCACAGGCCAAAAAACCGGACATGTATTGGTCCGCACCCCGCCCGCCGCGAGCGGGCCCGAAAGGCGAGTGATTTCAGGCGGCTAAATCAGCTATGTCAGGAGGTCTGAAGTTATACCCATCTGCCCCTGCGCGGGCGGCTGCGCCTGTGCCAATGGTCCCGCCAGCGCCCGGCATATTCTCGACAAGGTACTGCCCGCCGCGCTCCGACAGGCGTTGCGCCAGCACGCGCGCGATTACGTCATTGGCGCTGCCTGGTGGAATCGCAGCGATGATCCTGACCGGTCTGCTCGGATAGCTGTCCGCCTCGGATTGCCGAGTTGTTGCGAATGTGATGGTGCTCAAGGAAAGGGCGGCAAGCGTCACGATAGTGCGTCGGTTCATCGTCGCCTCCGAGGAGCCCGCGGGCATGCTGGTTCTAGAGCAGGACGATAGTGCCGCCGGTCATAGCATGGTAATTCTAATCTCCGATGGTATCATAGCTATTCGGAGATGGCTGATGGAGTGGACGGAGCGTGTCGGGCGCCGCATTAGGCTCCGCGATCTGCATATCCTGCTCGCAGTAGCACAATCCGGAAGCATGGGGCGTGCCTCGGCAGAGCTCGGGATATCCCAGCCGGTCATTTCGAAAACGATTGCTGATCTTGAGCATGTCCTTCGCGTCAAGTTGCTCGATCGCAGCCCACAGGGTGTCGAACCGACCATCTATGGCCGTGCGCTGCTTCGATGCGGAACTGACGTCTTCGACGACTTGCGGCGGGCCGTAAAAGAAGTCGAGTTTCTCTTGGATCCGGCCGCCGGAGAGCTGCGCATCGGCTGTACGGAGCCGCTCGCATCAGGGTTCGTCGCATTCATTGTTGATCGGCTATCGCAGAAGTACCCGCGCGCGACATTTCACATCAGCCCTGGTGACGCGGTCGCGCTGCAGAGTCGTGAGCTGCGGCAACGCAATGTCGAGATGGCGGTAATCCCCATTACTGGCCTGACGCTCGAACAGGGCACAGACCTGGAAGTAATCTTCGACGATCGCCACGTCATAATGGCGGGCAAAAACAGCAAATGGGCGCGTCAGCGCAACGTGGCGCTAGGCGATCTCATCGACGAAACGTGGATCCTCCCGCCTCCCGACAGCACATCGGGCGAATACATTGCGGAATCCTTTCGGCAGGCGGGGTTCAGGCCGCCGCAGGCCCATGTCGTGTCCTTCTCGGTACCTCTGCACCTGCACATGCTTGCGACCGGACGGTTCATCACCTCCCTGCCTCGCTCACTGCTGCCGTTCGCGAAGCACCTGCCACTCAAGCAGCTGACGGTGAAGTCACCCACGCTTCCGCGGCCTGTTGGCGTCGTCACCCTCAAGGATCGGACGCTTAGTCCACTCGCACAGATCTTTATCGAGCATACACGCACACTCGCGAAGGCGCTGCCGGGATAAGCGGAACCTGTGGATCCGCGTTTAATTCAGCCCCCGCGCACGACGGGGGCGGCTCGGTCCGCTTTGGGTCATTTTCGGCCCTGATGCCACGTCTTCCCTGAGGCCGAAACGCGCCCATAAGCGGACACCGGCCAAGCCTTGACCACGAATTTGGATCTATGAGTACACGCCCTAACCGCGCAGCACCTTGCCGGCCTTGGCCTCGGTGAGCCTCCCCTGCTCCCAAGTCAGCGCGCCGTTGACGACGGTGTACTCGACGCCCTGCGACGGCATGACGATGCGCTTGGCGCCGCCCGGCAAGTCGTAGCGCCGCTCGCCATGGTTCTTCGAGCCGATGCGCTCCGGATCGAAGATCGCCACGTCGGCCGGCGCGCCCTTGGTCAGGCGGCCGCGATCCTTCAGGCCGAACAGGTCGGCGGGATCGGAGGTGAGCTTGCGCACGCCCTCTTCCAGGGTGATCGCCTGCTTCTCGCGCACCCACGTGCCCAACAGGTAGGTCGGGTAGCCTGCGTCGCACAGCATGTCGACATGCGCGCCGCCGTCACCCAGGGCCATCAGGATCGACTTGTTGTTCAGAAGCTCCTTCATGCGGTCCTCGCGGGTGTTCCACGAAGCCATGGTCAATTCGCACTGGAGATTGTCGGCCAGCACCAGGTCGAGGAAGGCATCGACGCCGTCCTTGCCCTGCTCCTGGGCGATCTGGGCGATCGACTTGCCTTCGAGGCTCTTCAGTGCCGGGTTCTTGATTGCGTAGACGCCGATGCGGCCCCAGTTGCTGAAGCCCGTCGGATTCTTCAGGTCATGGCGGAACTGGTTGCGGAAGGCGGGGTCGGCATAGACCTTCTTCTGCGCTTCCTTGTCGGTGTCGGCGAACACCCGCTTCCACGACGGGAAGGCCGCGAAGGAGAACGGATTGTTCATGTCGACTTCGCGCGTCAGCGGCAGCGGCGAGGTCTGCGGCCGCGCGCCCTTGGCGATCATGGGCGCGGCGCGGCGCAGCGTGTCGCGCACCGCCTCGGGGATGTCGTCGCGATCGAACAGGGCGATGAAGGTCACCGGCCGGCCGCTCTCGGTCAGCAGGAAGTCCAGAAGCTCGCACTGGTCCTGCTCCAGCACGCCGACCTGGCGGGTCAGCGCGATCTCGATCGCGCCCTTGTCGCGCTTCTTGAGCTCGTTGGCGTAGGCCTTCATCTCCTCGCGGCTGGCGTTGCGGCAGGCCAGCGGCTTGCCCTCGAAGCCGAGATGCTGGTTGAGCGTCGTCGAGGAGAAGCCGAGCGCGCCGGCGTCGACCGCCTCGCCGATCAGCCTGGCGATCCTGGCCGTCTCCTCCGGGGTCGCCGACCGCTCTATCGAGGCATCGCCCATGACGTAGTGGCGGAACGGCGTCAGCGGCGCGATGAAGGCGAGGTTGAGCGACGGCTTGCGCGCCGCCGCGGCGTCCATGAACTCGGGGAAAGTCTCCCAATCCCAGGTGATGCCCTTGTTCAGCACGTCGAAGGGGATGCCCTCGACGTTCACCAGGTCGCGCATCGCGACCTCGCGCGTCTCGGGCTTGCAGGGCGCGATGCCGACGCCGCAATTGCCCATCACCACGCTGGTGACGCCATGCCATGACGAGGGCGTCACCGCGCCGTCCCAGCAGATCTGCGCATCGTAGTGGGTGTGCGGATCGACGAAGCCCGGCGCCACGACCAGCCCGTCGGCGTCGATGGTGCGCTTGCCACCCTCGGTCACCTTGCCGATCTCCGCCACCTTGCCATCCGCGATCGCGACATCGGCCCGGTGGCGCGCCGCCCCCGTGCCATCGACCACGGTGCCGTTCTTGATGACGAGGTCGTAGCTCATCGTCGTTTCCTCCCGGGAGAAACTTTGTCCCGAGAGTACATCGCCGGCAGGTCCCTGGCGCATGCGAAAAACACGGGCCAGCCAGCGCCCGCCGGCGTGTCCCGGAGGCTCAGGCGAACAGGAAGTTCGTCACATGCAGGACGTGCGGATCGGTAAAGCTCACCATAGTGATATTGGACGCGTCGTCGAAGGAGAGCGTGATGTTGTGCCCATCGCCGATCGTCATGTCCCCGACGTCGGCAAGATCACGTCACTTGATTGCGAACGCCTCGAGCTTCTTGCCGCCCTTGAGCGCCGCGACCAGCCATCTCGGCCGGTTGCCGCGCCCCGCCCAGGTCTCGGTGCGATTCTTGGGATTGCGGTAGAGCGGCGGCAGCTTCTTGCCCTTGAGCGCGTGCGGCCGGGCCGCTCCAGTCCCGTTCGCCTTCGCTGCCGAAACTCGGCGGAGCCTGCCGATTGCCTCGATCAGCCTGGAACGCTCTTTCGCAGCACGCAACTCGAGCTCGGCCTCGATCCTGGCTTTCGCCTTGACGAGCTCATTGAACGCCATCGATTTTACCTTCAGCATCACTGACCTTTCCAAGCTCACGCTCACATTAACCCAAACTACTAAAGAACTGTCGTCTCGATGCAATGGCGACTGTGGCCGCATGAGCGAGAATAACAACCCCGACATACCCTTCAGACGCCTGCTGCGCACCATCCCGGTCGACTTTTGGCGCCTGTGGTACGTCGGCATGATCGTCTCGACCGTGCGCTGGCTGGAGACGGTCGTCATGGGGGTCGTCGTCTACCAGCAGACCGGGTCGGCCTTCATCGTCGCCATGATCACCATGCTGCGCCTGCTGCCGATGGGCCTGTTCGGCGCCTTCCTCGGCGCCTTCGCCGAGCGATTCGACCGGCGGCTGACGCTCGCCGGCATGGTCGGGCTCCTGGCGTTGACGTCGGCTCTGCTGTCGATCGTCGCCTGGGTGGGAACCCTCGAAGTCTGGCATTTCGCAACCGCGAGCTTCATCAACGGCTGCGGCTGGGCGACCGACAATCCGCTCCGCCGCACCATCATGGGCGAGGTCATGGGCCGCGATCGCATGGCCACGGCGATGGCGCTCGATGTCGGCGCCAGCAATTCCAGCCGCATGGTCGGCCCTACGGTCGGCGGCCTGCTGCTGGCCGGCATCGGCATCGAAGGCGCGTTCGTGCTGAGCGTGGCATTGTACGCCACGGCGATCGCGGCCACGCTGATGGTGCGCACCCGCATGCCCGCCACACTCGGCGCCGACGCCGTGCTGGCCCGCACCTGGGAGAGCATCGCCATCGTCGCCAAGGACCCGCGGCTCAGCGCCATCATGCTGGTGACGATCATCTACAACGTCTTCGCCTGGCCCTTCACCAGCATGATCCCCGTGATCGGCCGCGACCAGCTCCTGCTCGGGCCGGAAGGCGTCGGCCTGTTGACCAGCGTCGACGGCGTCGGCGCCTTCGTGGGCGCCCTGATGCTGGCGCTGTGGCTGACGCCGGGCTGGCACGCCCGCGCCTATGTCGGCGGTGTCACCGTGTATCTGCTGTCCCTGATCGCCTTCGCGCTCGCGCCCGAACCGGTCTCGGCCGGCACGGCGCTGCTGGTCACGGGCCTCAGCGGCGCGGCCTTTTCCACCCTGCAGGCCACGACCGTCTATCTCGCCGCGCCGGTCGAGATGCGCTCGCGCATCATGGGTGTGCTGTCGGTGTGCATCGGCACGGGCCCGATCGGCTTCGTCTGGCTGGGCTGGCTCGCCGACCGGATCGGCGCCCCGCAGGCGACGGCGGTGACGGGCGTATTGGGGTTACTGGCCCTTGCAGCGACGTGGCCGTTGTGGCGGCGGATCTGAGCACTAGTGCTTATAAATGGAAGTCGGTGAATGAGGGTTGATCCATGTCCACTTGGCGCGTTCTTCATCCTGCTTGACTTCTGAGTTGTGCATTTCTGCTCTAAATTTGAGTCTCCTTTGAGAGGAGCCCAACTTGGCGGAGAATTCTGAGAAACCCGAACTGCTCTCACGCCGCCTAATCTTCAGAAATCCCGAACGAAGTGTCGTGCGCATCAGTCCAGACGGCACACGGATTGCTTTCCTCGCGCCCGTCGATGGCGTTCTCAATCTTTGGTTCGCTCCAATCGCGGACCTGGGCAAGGCGCGCAACGTGACTGCCGTGACCGATCGCGGTCTTGGGCCTTGGGTCGTATGGATGCACGATAATCGCCATGTCGTTTTCTTTCGCCAACAGGGTGGTGACGAAAACTGGCGCGCTTGGCGGGTCAATCTCCAAACCGACGACGTCAGACCGCTGACGCCGGGTCCCGGTGTGACGTGCTTCGTTCAGCAGATCTCACGTCATTTCCCCAGCGAACTGCTCATTGGGCATAATGAACGCGACAAGCGTTTCTTCGACATCTACCGTGTAGACGTCGCGACCGGCGAAAGCGCATTGGTGGAAGCCAACGACGGTTTCACCGGGTATTTCACCGATCAGCGGTTCAATGTGCGGTACGCCGTGCGTCATGCCGAGAACGGCGATGTCGAGCGTCTCGAGCGTAAGGACGGTGGTGACTGGAACGTCTTTGTCAGCATCGGGGCCGATGATGCTATGGCAACCCGCCCGATCGAGTTCAGTGACGACGGTCGCGAGTTGTACTGGCTGGACAGTCGCGGCCGCGACACCGCTGCCGTTGTGGCGCAGGACCTTGAGAGTGGCGCGATGCAGGTGCTGGCAGAAGATCCGCGTGCCGATTTCACCAATCTCTTGCTCGACCCCGTCACGCAACACCCGATCGCCGCAGCGGCTACATTCGAACGCACCCGCTGGCAGGTGCTGGACACGGACTACAAGGAGGATTTCGAATACCTCATGCGTCGGTCACCGGGTGACCTCGCAATCACCAGCATGTCGCAGGACCGACGGAACTGGATCGTTGCCTACCTGCATGACAACGCGCCTCTAGAATACTTCCACTACGACTGCGACGCCCAGCAGGCACGACGACTGTTTTCGTCAATACCCGCTTTGGAAGATGCGCCACTCGTGACGATGGAGCCCACCCTCATCCGCTCCCGCGACGGGCTGGAGCTCGTCTGCTATCTATCCCGTCCGCGGACTGCACGGCCGGGCACAAGATTGCCGATGGCGTTGTTGGTGCATGGTGGGCCATGGACGCGGGACGTATGGGGGTTGCATCCGAACCACCAATGGCTCGCCAACCGGGGCTATGCCGTCCTGAGCGTCAACTATCGAGGTTCGACCGGGTTCGGCAAAGCCTTTGTCAACGCCGCCAACATGGAGTGGGCGGGCAAGATGCACGATGATCTGATCGACGCCGTTGACTGGGCGATCACCGTGGGTATCGCCGATCCTGCCCGTGTCGCCATTATGGGAACCAGCTACGGCGGCTATTCGGCGCTAGTCGGGGTGACCTTCACACCCGAGAAATTCGCCTGCGCGGTAGACCTCGTCGGCATCTCTAATCTCGTGACGTTTCTGAACACCATCCCGGACTACTGGATGCCGTGGAAGTCGGTCTGGAAGGTCCGGATGGGGGACTACACAACCGAAGCGGGAAAACGGTTCCTGGAGGAGCGGTCCCCGTTGAACTACGCTAATCGCATTGTGCGGCCGCTGTTGATCGGCCAGGGCGTGAACGACGTCCGCGTGAAGGCCTCGGAGTCCGAGCAGATCGTCGCAGCAATGCGGCAGCATGGCATTCCCGTGACCTATGTCTCCTACCCCGATGAAGGCCACGGCCTCGGCCGCCCCGAGAACCGCTGTTCCTTCGCCGCTGTTGCGGAGGCGTTCCTTGCCGCACATCTTGGTGGACGTCGCGAGCCGGTGGGCAATGACTTCAAAGACGCCACTATCGAGTTTCGGGTTGGCCGCGAACTAGTCGGACGTTTCCATGATTCGAATCATAAACTGTCCGAAACTGTTCGGCCCGAGAAGTGGCATGCCAAGCCAGTTTGCAGAGATTTCCGCAATGCTGTCGTTAGGATCGGTTTCATGGAATCGGTCGTCTAGTTCCCGGTCTGGAGTGATCAACCATCATGCCAAGGCTGGACTGCCTGTCAGGGAACGCCCAAGACAGGTCGCCTTTGTTCCAGTCGAATCTGGAGCATACGCTGAAGGTACTTACCTGAGGCCGAAAAGCACTCAAAAGCGGACATCTGCAAAGGCTTGACTATGAGTTCGGATTTATGAGGACACGCCCCCGCTTGTGACGCAGTAAGACTAGTCGAGCTTCACGCCTACTACCCGCGTGATCCCATAGCCGTCGGGCGTGGCGCGGGCCGCGACCTCGGCGCCGATATTGCCGGCCACACCCGGCTTGTTGTCGACGACGAACTGCTGGCCGAGGCTCGCGGTCAGGCGCTGCGCCACCTGCCGCGCTGCGACATCGGGCGCGCTGCCGGCGATGAACGGCACGATGATGCGCACCGGCTTGTCGGGATATTGCGCCTGCGCTGCGCCCACCGTCAGGAGCGAGGTCGCCAACGCGAGAAGAGCCAGGCCTTTCATCAGAACCTCCATCATTTGCAACCATCCAAGGTGGCGGAGATGAGACATCTCGCGTTTTGCGCGGCATTGACAGCGTTGGTGTCTCGTGTCTGGATTGGCCCATTCTCGTCAGCAAAGGAGGTCTACATGCTTCCACCGGGCCATCGTGCCGCAACGATTGCTGACGCACACGTTCGGGCATCAGCATAGCGGGCATACACGGACGCCACGCCGGGAGCGGCCATCGCGGGTCGCATCAGTAGGGCAAGACCCCATCTTGGCCGCTTCCGGAAGTGCGCTTTCGGTTACCTCCAGCCCATGACCTTGCGCGTTGATCGAGACCGCTCGATTGTCCGGCGGACGCTTCTTGCCGGCATCGCGGCGCTGCTCGTTCCGCTGCCGGCGCTTGCGCAGACAGCGACCAAGGAGAAGGTTGCCGCGGCGCTGCCCAAGCTCAGGGAATTCGCGCGGCAGGTCGTGGACAAGCAGCTCGTCCCCGGGCTGGCGATCGCCATCGTCTACCGCGACGAGATCGTCCTGCTCGACGCCTTCGGTGTGCGCGAGATCGGCAAGCCTGCGGCCGTCGGAGCAGATACGGTGTTCCAGCTTGCGTCGGTCTCCAAGCCGCTGGCCGCGACCGTCGTCGCGGCCCTGGTGAGCGAGGGCAAGGTCTCGTGGGACAGCCGCATCCGCGACATCGACCCTGGCTTCACGCTGCAGGATGAGCTCGCGGCCGCCAACGTCACGATCCGCGACCTGTTCGCCCATCGCAGCGGATTGCCGGGCCACGTTGGCGACGACATCGAGGAGCTTGGCTTCACCCAGGGCGAGATCCTTCAGCGATTGCGCTTGGCGAAGCCGGCCTACGGCTTCCGCGACGGCTACTCGTACAGCAATTTTGGCCTGACCGAGGGCGCCGTCGCGGCGGCGCGGATCTCGGGGAGAAGCTGGGAAGAGGCTTGCGAGGAAACGCTCTACAAGCCACTTGGCATGAAGTCGACCAGCTCGCGCTATCGCGATTTCATGAACCAGCCCAATCGCGCCGCCCTGCATGTGCGCGTCGACGGGGAATGGGTGTCGTTCACCCGGCGCAATGCCGATGCGCAGGCTCCCGCGGGTGGTGCAAGCTCGAACGCGCGCGACATGGCGCAGTGGCTGCGCCTCCTGCTGGCCAACGGACAATACGAAGGTCGCCAGGTGATCGCCAAGGATGCGCTGCAGCAGACGCATATTCCCGCGATCGTGCGCGGCGTCGACCCGAGGACGGGCGCCGCAGCCTTCTACGGTCTCGGCTGGAATGTCGATTATCGCGAGCATGGTGTCGAATGGAGTCACGCTGGCGCATTCAGCGCGGGCGCGCGGACACTCGTGTATCTGATCCCCGGCGAGCAGCTCGGAATCGTCGTATTGTCGAATGCCTTTCCAACCGGTGTGCCCGAGGGAATCGCCAAGACCTTCTTCGATCTGGTCCTCGTCGGCAGCCCCACGCGAGACTGGGTGGCTTATGCGAACGAGATCTTCGAGGCCGGCTACACGGAGATGATGAAACCTTTCCTCGCCTACGTAACGCCGCCAGCCACGCCGGCGCCGGCTCTGCCGATATCGGCCTATCTCGGAGACTACCGCAACGACTATGTCGGCGACGCGACGGTCACCGAATCGGGCGGATCGCTGTACCTGCATCTCGGGCCGGCCGGAAAGCGCTTCCCCCTGGCGCACTTCAATCGCGACGTATTCGTGTACACGCCCATGGCGGAAGCGCCAAAGGCGCGAGTGAGTGTGAGCTTCCTGATCGGGCCGGACGGCAAGGCGAGCGAGGTTACGGTCGAGGATCTCAATGAGTATGGTTTGGGAAGGCTGACGCGCGTCAGCCCCAAATAGGACCTTTCAAGCAAGACGGAGGAAGAACGATGTCATTCTACCGCGGCATGACTTGCGAGAACGTGACGCTCAAAGGCGACAAGGGCACCCCGATCACCGCCTACGTGGCCAAGCCGGCCGGCGCGGGCCCCTTCCCGGGCGTCGTGCTGATCCACCATCTGCCGGGCTGGAGCGAGCTCTACATCGAGACGACGCGTCGCTTCGCGCACCACGGCTACATCGCGATCTGCGCCCACCTCTATGAGCGCGAGGGCGGCGGCAGCGACGGCAACCCCGACGACATCGCCGCCAAGGTGCGCGCCGACGGCGGCATTGCCGACTCCCAGATGGTCGGGGACACCGCAGCCGCCGTGCAGTGGATGCGCGCCCAGCCCGAGCTCAACGGCAAGGTCGGCGTGTTCGGCTCCTGCTCGGGCGGACGGCACGCCTTCATCTATGCCTGCCAGAAGAAGGATGTCGATGCCTGCGCCGAGCTGTGGGGCGGCCGCGTGGTGATGGGCAAGGAGGAGCTCAACGCCAAGACGCCGGTCGCACCGATCGACATGACCAAGGACCTCTCCTGCCCATTGCTCGGCCTGTTCGGCAACGACGACCGTGCACCGAGCCCCGAGCAGGTGAACCAGCACGAGGCCGAGCTCAAGAAGCACGGCAAGGCCTTCGAGTTCTACCGCTACGACGGCGCCGGCCACGGCTTCTTCTATTGGCACCGGCCGCTTTACCGGCCCGAGCAGGCCATGGACGGCTGGAGCAAGGTGCACGCCTTCTTCAGCAAGCATCTCGCCAAGAAGTAGGAGGGCCACGCCATGTGCACGTCGATCATCGAGATCGCCCGCGCCGAGGGCATGGCCAAGCGCGGTGACGACTGGTTTCCGCTGACGCAGGCGGTGGTCGCCTACGACCATGCGCGCCACGCGCCGCTGGGTGACGTCATCACCCTCGACTTCATGAACACGGGCCTCGATGCCGGGGCCCGGGCCGGGGTCGAGATCACCCTGGAATCGGCCAAGGCGCTGCGCGCTGCCCTGGACCGGGCAATTGCCGCCGCCGAGTTCGAGGAGGCGGAAGTGCGGGGCAAAGGCGCCATCGTGAGCCTCGTCCGGGCGGCGTGACGATCCGATGCGCGCTGGCGAGATCGTCTTCACGGCAATGGACCGGGTGGTGTTCGGCCGTCCGGCCGCCGAGGCTGTCGCCCGGGTGGCCGAGCGGCTGGGCGCCAAGCGGGTGTTCATCCTCGCCGGCAAGACGCTCAACCGCGACACCGATGCGGTCCGGCAGATCGCCGGCGCGCTAGGGTCGCGCTACGCCGGCGTGCATGACGACATGCCCGCGCACAGCCCGCGCGATGCGGTGGTCGCCTGCGCCAACAAGGCACGCGATGCCGGCTGCGATCTGCTGGTCAGCGTTGGCGGCGGCTCGACGACCGACGGCGGCAAGGCGGTCACCATCTGCCTGGAGCACGACATCCGCGAGCCGGACGGGCTGGAACCCTTCCGCACCGTGGTCGACGAGACGACGGGCAAGCGGCATTTCCCGCAGTACCGCGCACCGCAAGTGCGCCAGATCTGCGTGCCGACCACGCTGAGCGGCGGCGAATTCAACGCGCGTGCCGGCGTCACCGAGCCGCAGCGGCGGCTGAAGCAGGCCTATATCCATCCCGGCATCATCCCGCTCGCCGTGATCTTCGACCCCGCCATCACCGTGCACACGCCCGAGTGGCTGTGGCTTTCGACCGGCATCCGCGCGGTCGATCATGCCGTCGAGACCTATTGTTCGATCGACGGCAATGCCTACACCGACAGCACCGCGCTGCAGGCGCTGCGCCTGCTCGGTCGCGGCCTGCCGGCGGTGAAGCGCGATCCGGCCGACCTTGCAGCGCGGCTCGACTGCCAGATCGGCGCCTGGATCTCGATGACCGGCATCGTCACCGGCACCCGCATGGGCGCGAGCCACGCCATCGGCCATGTTCTGGGCGGCAGCGCCGGGGTGGCGCACGGCTACACGTCCTGCGTCATGCTGCCGGCCGTGCTGGCGTTCAACGCCGAGGTCAATGGCGATCGCCAGGCGGAGATCAGCGCCGCGCTCGGCGCGGCCGGCCAGCCGGCTGCCGAGGTGCTCGACCGCTTCATCGCGGGCCTCGGACTGCCGCGGCGATTGCGCGACGTCGGCGTCAAGCGCGACGACCTGCAGCGCATCGCCACCAACTGCATGCTCGACGACTGGACCTTCTCCAATCCGCGGACGATCAACGGGGCGCAGGAGATCGTGCCGATCCTGGAGTCGGTGTACTGAGGCAGGGCATTCTGCAGGCCGAACGGTCTTAGCTCCGCCGCTCTGCGGCCGTCCCGGTGACCAACCTGAGGCACGCCGCAACTGACGGCGCACCGTCGCGTTTCGTGCCCGTGATGACCGTGATCCGCGTCCTGTTCGTTCGCCTTGCACCTGTGGTGCTGATCGCGGCAGTGATGATGCCGGCCTCGCCCAATCGGGCGCAGGCGCAGGACTGCGAATACGGTGCGTTCGGTTGCGGACACGCCGAGCAGCATCACCAGTATCAGGAATGGAAGCCGAGCACCGGCAAGGGCAGCTGCTGCAACGGCGAAGACTGCCGGCCCGTGAGAGCCCGGACGGAAGACGATGGCAGCTGGTCCGTCTGGATCCCGGAATTCCGCCGCTGGGTGCCGGTGCCGGTCTTTGCCGTCGGCGAGCCCGACCGGTTCGGCGATGGCCGCAGTCACGTCTGCAGCACAAAGCCGCTGCCGACGCTGCCGGTGTTCCATGTCTTCTGTTTCTCGCCGACAGGGTCGAAGAGCTAGCGGCGGATGATTGCAAGGCTTCGGAGGGCATCCTGCGTAACGCGAAGCGCGCAGCAGGACGCCGCGCGGCCATCGTCAACTTGTCGGCGTCTATCGAATACCTGCAGGTGCAGGCCAATACGCCGCCGCTCAGCAACACTGCCAACAACGTGCGGACTTTCGGCCGAGGGTCCGCTAGGCGTCGCGCGAGCGCCTCAGCAGCAGCGCGGCGACCGCGCCGCCCAGCAGGGCGGAGACGAACATCAGAAGGAACAGCCCGCCGGCCGCCCACAGGACATAGGTCACGACCTTGGCGCGCGCCTCGGCGGCCAGCTTGTCGAGCGACTGCTCGATGGCCTCGACTTTCCGGTTGACCTGCTCCAGCAGCAGCTTGACGTCGGGGCCCAGGGTCGCCGCCGCGTCGCGCGCGGCCGACTTCACGGTGCCGCCGGCCTTGTCGGGAACGACTGACTGGCCCGCCGGCGCAGGCGCCGAAGGAGAAGGTGCCGCCTGCTGGGCGAGCGCCGGCAACGCGATCAGATCGAGCCTGGCGATGGCGAAGCCAGCCGTCATGAAGAGCAAGGCGGCGACCAGCGATCGAATCATCTTGTCCACGGGATATCACCTCCCTGCAGCATGGCGAGACGGGCAAACTTCGGCCCATCGGCGCGCCTTCCCAGTCGAACCACAGGACCGACATGGTGTGAAGCGCAAATCTGGCCATGGCGATGCTCGCCCCTCAGCGTTTCACCAGAGGCGGTTTCGAGCGAATGCGTGCCCTGAACCGGATTTCAGATAGCGTTCGTGAGCCGTCGCCTTGGCCTCTGATCCGAGAACGGCCTGCCAACCGAAGCTCGCGCTGCATCGACAGCCCTCCTGCGCTCTGATGAGCTTCGGAGGGCAACCTCGCTGCTGCGCAGCGAAGGTTGGCGGAGAGGAAGGGATTCGAACCCTCGATACGGGTTATCCCCGTATAACGGTTTAGCAAACCGCCGCCTTCGACCGCTCGGCCACCTCTCCGCAGCCCGTTAAGACCCCGGCGATCGATATCCACGACGGATGCGCGGCGGTTCTAGCGGCGGGTCCGGCTCAAGTCAAACGAAGGCTCAATTTCGCAAGCTTTTTCAGGCTCTTGGCCGGGTGGCACGAACCGTGCGACGGTGCCGGCATGAGTACCGCACCCTCGTCTGTCGACATGCTGAAGCGCCTGGTGGCGTTCGACACCACCTCGCGCAACTCCAACCTCGAGTTGATCCACCATATCCGCGACTACCTCGCCGATTTCGGCGTCGAGAGCACCCTGGTGCCCAACGAACAGGGCACCAAGGCCAACCTCTTCGCCTCGATCGGCCCCGACCGCGAAGGCGGCATCGTGCTGTCGGGCCACACTGACGTCGTGCCGATCGACGGGCAGCCCTGGACGACCGATCCGTGGGACCTCACCGAGAAGGGAAACGGCAACCTCTACGGCCGCGGCACCTGCGACATGAAGGGCTTCGTCGCCGCCTGCCTGGCCAATATCACGGCCTTCCAGCGCGCCAGGCTCAAGGTGCCGATGCACTTCGCCTTCTCCTACGACGAGGAGATCGGCTGCCTGGGCGCGCATGCCCTGGCCGAGCGGCTGGTCGGCGCCGTGCCGCGGCCGCAGGCGGTGATCGTCGGCGAGCCCACCATGATGGGCGTGGTCAACGCGCAGAATGCCGGCGGCGGCATCATCGCCACCTTCACCGGCTTCGAGGCGCATTCCTCGATGACCCATCTCGGCGTCAGCGCCATCCACTTCGCCGGCGACTTCATCCATTGGCTGAACGAGCTGCAGGTCGAGTTGGCTGAGCGCAAGCGCACCGACCTCGACACCGTGCCCGGCCATACGACCATCAATGTCGGCGTCATCAACGGCGGCACCGCCGGCAACATCCTGGCGCGCGAGTGCACCTTGAACTGGGGCTATCGCACCCTGCCCGGCGGCGACCCGTGGGAGGTGCAGCGCCGCGCCGAGCAGTACATCGCCGAGTTGCTGCTGCCCAAGATGCGGACCAAGCATCCTGACGCCAACATCACCCTGAAGCGCCGCTCCTTCGTGCCCGGCCTGCTGCCGCAGGAGAATGAAGAGGCGGCCAAGCTCGCGCTGCAATGGACCGGCGGCAACCGCACGTACGCCGTGCCTTACGCTACGGAGGCCGGCATCTTCCGCGGTCACGGCATCCCGACCGTGATCTGCGGTCCGGGCGACATCGCCCAGGCGCACCAGCCCGACGAGTTCGTGGCGCGCTCGCAGATGGACGCCTGCGACGCATTCCTGGGCAGGATGATCGGCTGGGCGGAGCGGCAGTAGGTCGGACGTCATCCTCTTCTGGACCGCGAGCCTCCGGCTCGCTCATGATCATGACCATGAGCGAGCCGGAGGCTCGCGGTCCGGAAGAACATGATCGGTCAACCCACCAACCGCCGGCGTTTCCTGAAGTACCTCGCAGCCAGTCCGCTGCTTGCAGGGTCCGATCTCCTCGCGCAGGAGCAGCGCCTGCCCGATCCGATGGTCTGGGCGCCGCGCAGTCTCGACAAGCTGATCGAGTCGCCGCGCGAAGCACTGAGCGTGTTCGACTTCGAGCCGGTGATGCACAAGAACGTGCCTCCGGCCCATTTCGGCTACATGGCGACCGGCATCGACGACGAGGTGACGCTGCGCGCCAACCGCGAGGGGTTCCAGAAGTTCCAGTTGCTGCCGAGGCGGCTGGTCGACGTCTCGCAGCTCGACCTCAGCCTGGAGCTGTTCGGCCGCACCTACGGAAGCCCGGTCGTGCTGGCGCCGACCGGCTCCAACAAGGCCTTCCATGACGATGGCGAGATCGCGGTGGCGCGCGCCGCCCGCAGGACCAATAACCTGCTGATCCTGTCGACCGTGGCCACGACCTCGATCGAGCAGGCGATCGAAGCCCGCGGCCGGCACGTCTGGTTCCAGCTCTATCCCACCGACAAGTGGCAGGTGGCGGAGGTCCTGGCCAAACGCGCCGAGAAGGCGGGTGCTGAGACCATTGTCATCACGGTCGACGTGCTGGCGCGTCAGAACTGGGAGACGTACGTGCGCCTGCGGCGCACCGACAAGCGCAACTGTGCGGAGTGCCATGGGCTGGGGCTGGCGAGCTTCGTGAAGCGCAAACCGCATTTCGACGGGCTCGACATCTCCGGCATCGAATCGACGGGCGCTGCCAACCTCACCTGGGACTTCATCAAACGTCTGCGCGACACGGTGAGGACGAAGCTTGTGCTGAAGGGCCTGATGACGCCGGCAGACGCGATCCTCGCCGTCGACAACGGACTCGATGCCATCATCGTCTCGAACCATGGCGGCCGTGACGACGACTTCGGCCGCTCGACCATCGATGCCCTGCCCGAGATCGTCGAGGCGGTCGACGGTCGCATCCCGGTGCTGGTCGATTCAGGCTTCCGGCGCGGCACCGACATCGTCAAGGCGCTGGCGCTCGGCGCGCATGCCGTGTGCATCGGCCGTCCCTATCTCTGGGGCCTCGGCGCCTTCGGTCAGGCGGGAGTCGAGCGCGTGCTGGCCATGCTGCAGCAAGAGACGCGCGCCGCCATGCAGCAGGTCGGCGTGCGGTCGCTGAAGCAGCTCGGACCGGCGCTGGTGAGACGAATGTCTTGACGGACCGCGGGCCTCCAACGCTGCATCGACCGAAGGTCGATTCAGCTCACCACGCTCATGATTCACGATGCGGGCCTGGAGGCCCGCGGTCCCGGAAGACCTAGCCTTCGGTGCGTCGCCCTGTCTCGAACAGGAACCAAACGCGCTGCTCGGTCTCGTCGACCCAGTTCTCGATCAGGCTGGCGGTGGCGATGTCGCCGTGCTCGTCCGCGACCTCGTGCAGGATGCGCATGTGCTTGAGCAGCTCCTTGTTGTCCTCGCGCAGCTCGGCCAGCATGTCGTGCGGAGTGACGTACTCGGCATCGTTGTCGAGCACCCGCTGCAGGCGCTTGACGTGGCCGACAGACTTGATCGTCCCGGCGCCGAGCTTGCGCACCCGCTCGGCGATGACGTCGGTCATGGCGTCGATCTGGGTCGCCTGGTCGTCGAGCAGCAGGTGGTAGTCGCGGAAGTGCGGGCCCGAGACGTGCCAGTGGAAATTCTTGGTCTTGAAGTAAAGCGCGATCACATCGGCCAGCAGGATGTTGAGGCCGCCCGCCACGTCCTTGCTGGCGTTGGCGCCAAGGTCGTTCGGCGTGGCGAGGTTGGCTGTCCGGCGGGACTTGGCGTCTTTGGCCATGGGCTGAAATCTCCTGCAGCTGGCAATCGCGGGGCAATCTAGCCGGTTTTTCGGGGCCGTGAATAGTTGTCCGAAGGTATAGCGCCCTAGAGACCGGCGCAGACCGGCTGCTCGACACGGAACACGCTGTACTGGCCGAAACGCTGCCTGTACGCCTCGACGATTTCGATGACCTTGGCCTTGTGCGCCGGCGCGTCGAAGACGATCACGACCAGCCGCTTGCTGCGCTCACGCACGATGCGGCCGGTGGGCTCGCGGTATTGGCCCGACGAATCGAAAACGCTGAGCCCATCGGGAAAGCGCGATGTCACGACTTCCGCAAGGAAGGCTCCCCACTCCGCATCCGTCACCTCGCCGCCGCCGGGCTTGTCGCGGCCGAAGTAGAGATTGATCGCGACAGCGGGCTTGAGCGGCGCGGTGCAGACAGGCGGCGCGCCCGGCTGGGCGCAGGCGCCGACAACCAGCGCCAACAGCAGCAGCGCCCGCTTCATACGGCGTCAGTTGAGATACGGCACCGCCATGCCCTTGGTCACGGCGGGCCGGGCGTTGATGATGTCGTACCAGCGCTTGACGTTGGGGAAGTCGGCGAGGTTGACGGTGTGCCACTCATGGCGCGCCGCCCACGGGAAGATCGCCATGTCGGCGATGGTGTAGTCCGAACCCGCCGCGAAGGCGTTGCTGGCGAGCTGCTTGTCGAGCACACCGTAGAGGCGCTTGGCCTCGTCGACGTAGCGCTTGATGCCGTACTCGATCTTGGTCGGCGCGGCGCGCAGGAAGTGATGGGCCTGGCCGAACATCGGGCCAACGCCGCCCATCTGCCACATCAGCCATTCCAGCGTCTTGTACTTCTGCACCGGATCGTTCGACAGGAACCGGCCGGTTTTCTCGGCGAGATAGATCAGGATCGCACCGGACTCGAACAGGCTGATCGGCTTGCCGCCCGGACCGTCGGGATCGACGATCGCCGGGATGCGGTTGTTGGGGCTGATGCGCAGGAACTCGAGCTTGAACTGCTCGCCCTTGGAGATGTCGACCTTGTGCACGCTATAGGGCAGTCCGCACTCCTCCAGCATTATCGAAATCTTGCGGCCGTTGGGCGTGCCCCACGTATGAAGCTCGATCATCTCCTCGTTCCCCCCTTGCAGTTCAGAAAAAACTCAAGCCCAGTCGTCAGACCCACCCGCGTCGCCGTCGTCGTAGGCTGCGGTGTCGTAATCCTCGCTGCGCAGGTCGTCAGGCATGGGATTGTCGTCGGCCGACGCTTGCTGGCTGTCCTGTGGCAACAATGGCGCCGGCTGCGCCGCCGAGGCCGTCTGCGAAGACGCCGATGGGCCGAACGGCCCGGGATTGCTGCCCATCAGGCTGCGGATGCCTTCGAACAAGAGCGCGCCGCCGGCGACGCCCGCGGCTGTCGCCATCGCCGTGCGCAGGAAGCCGCCGCCGCCTTGCTGCGGCACCACCGCAGCCTGCAGGGGCGAGCGTGTCGACGGCACCGAGGGACGCAGCGCAGCAGGCGCGCCCGCCTGTGCGCCCCAGGGGCCGATCTTGGGCGCGCTGCCCAGGAAACCGGACGCAGCCGGCGCGGCGCCGGCCTTGGCCTCGAGCTCGGCGATACGCTCCTGCGCGGCCTTCAGGGCCTGTTCCTGGACCAGCACGGTCTGCACGAGCAGGTACGGCGTGGCGGGCTGGCGGGCGACGAGATCCTTGATCGTCGCTTCGGCCTCGCTGTCTCGCGGCTGGGATTCGAACGGCTGCAGGCGGCCGAACAGGCCGGTGATGAGCTCGCGCTCCTCGGATTGCATGACAGTGCCTCCTGCCCTTTCGGTTCAAAGGGCACCGCCAACGTGGTTGTCCGCCCTCTTAGCGTCAAGGGCCGAGCGTCAAGGGTCGAGGGAACCCAGCCGCAAGTCCCACGGTTCGATCCGGAGATTTCGCAGGAGGCCCTTGACGACCCAGCAATCCGGCGCCAAGCGCGCCTCGACCTCCTGCTTGTCCTCGGCCCGCACGATCAGCAGCACGTCGCGCGTGCCCTTGAACGGGCCGCCCAGCAGCACAAAACCGTCGGCGGCCAGCCGGTTCATGAAGTCTGCATGAGCCCGCCAGTCGACCTGACCTTCCATGGGTTTCGAATCGTCCCAGTTCGGGCCGCGCGTGTTGATGACGGCGAAGAGGCTCTTGGTCATGTTCGTTACACTCTCGTGAAATCCATGTACCAATTGGTCTCCCAGGTGTTGCCCTCGTCGAGCGAGAAGGCCTGCTCCCAGCGCGCCGACTGCTCGCTGATGCGCGACCACAGGTAACGCACGCGGATGGGACGACCCTCGAACGTGTCGTCGCCATGGAAGGTGCCGACGCCCTTGTCGAAGCCGCCATGCACCGGCGGGAACAGGTGGCCCGGCCGGCGGCTGTCGAGCCAGTAGATCGACCAGCGCTTGGAGTCGGGATCCCAGGTGCGCAGGCTCATGCCGCGATAGCGGTCGCCGGGCAGCTCGATGTCGTTCTCGTCCATGTTGCCGAAGCCGTCGAGGATCTTGCGCGCCGCGCAGCTTCCGTCGAACTCGATCCAGTCATGGCCATCGGCCAGCCGCCGCACGAGATAGCGATGCCGGCACTTCCAGATGCCCATGAGGAAGTCGAAATCGGTGTTGGGTTTGGGAGTCGTGGACATGGCGGGCCTCCTTTGGCCGCCTGTCTACGACTCCCAAGCTGTCAACTTCTGTCAGCAGTCAGCGGACCACCGCGGCGGTCTGGCCGAACAGCACCTTGCGCTGCTCGTCGGTGTTGATGCCGGGCGTCGGACGCAGCTCCGCGCCGACCGCCTTGCCCTTCACGACGGCGGGCCGGGCGCCCACCGTCTCCTCGAACCACTTCTTGACGTTGGAGAAGTCCTCCAGCTTCTGGCCGAAGTTCTTGAAGCCCACGACCCACGGCCAGATCGCCATGTCGGCGATCGAGAAGTCGCCCGCGACATAGGCGCGGTCGGCCAGCCGCTTGTTGAGCACGCCGAACAGACGGTTGACCTCGTTGCTGTAGCGGTCCTGGCCGTACTTGAGCTGCTCGACCGGATTGAACTGCGGGGCGTACATGTTGAAGTGGTTGGCCTGCCCCGCCATCGGCCCCAGCCCGCCCATCTGCCAGTTCAGCCACTGCAGCACCTCGTACTTGCCGCGCAGGTCCTTCGGCAGGAACTTGCCCGACTTCTCGGCAAGGTACTGCAGGATCGCGCCCGATTCGAACACCGACACCGGCGCGCCGCCGCCCGGCGACTCGTGGTCGACGATGGCCGGCATGCGGTTGTTGGGGCTGATTTTCAGGAACTCCGGCTTGAACTGCTCGCCCGCGCCGATGTTCACCGGGACGATCTTGTAGGGCAGCCCGCATTCCTCGAGCATGATGGAGATCTTCCAGCCGTTGGGGGTCGGCCAGTAGTGCAGGTCGATCATGGTGGGCGTCTCCTGAAGAGGGTTGGTTGGGGGCGAGACTAGCCTAATGGCCCTATGATGAAAGGGCCGTATCGAGTAAGCAGGGCCTTTCAACCGGGAGGCAGACCATGGCCGTTTCACTTTACGATCTCAGCGTCACCAACTACCTGCAGACGCTGGGTGCGGTGGAGGGTTTCGTGGCCAAGAGCCTGAGCCATTTCAACGACAACAAGGTCGACGCCAACGAGGTCGCCGACCTGCGGCTGGCGCCTGACATGGCGCCGTTCCGCTTCCAGATCCACTCCGTGGTGCACCATTCGCTGGGCGCGATCCGCGGCGTGCAGGCGGGCCTCTTTGCGCCGCCACCACCGGTTCCGTCGCTCGATTTCGCCGGCCTGCAGAAGCAGGTGGGCGAGGCGCGCGAGGAATTGCAGAAGCTGACGCCCGCCGAGGTGAACGGCCTCGAAGGCAAGGACATGGTCTTCCAGACCCGCGACAACAAGCTGCCCTTCACGGCGGAAGGCTTTTTGCTTTCCTTCTCGCTGCCCAACTTCTATTTCCACGCCACCACGGCCTACGACATCCTGCGCAGCAAGGGCGTGCCGCTCGGCAAGCGCGACTTCCTGGGCCGCATGCGGATGAAGAGCTGATGGCACTGCATATCGGCATCGTCGCCTGCTCGGCCGAGGGCGCGGCCCTTTGCTATCGCACGATCTGCGTCGAGGGCGCGGCGCTGCTCGGGCCGCACGCCCATCCTGAAGTGTCCATGCACACGCCGTCGCTGGCCGACTACGTGGCGCATCTCGATCGCAACGACTGGCCGGCGGTCGGCGAGCTGATGCTGGCCTCGGCGCACAAGCTCGCGAGGATGGGCGCCGATTTCCTGATCTGCCCGGACAACACCATCCATCAGGCGCTGCCGCACGTGCTGCCGAGGTCGCCCCTGCCCTGGCTGCACATTGCCGAGGTCGCGGCCCAGCATGCCGTGGAGCGCGGCTATCGGCGCATCGGCATCACCGGCACCAAGTGGCTGGTCGACAATGAAGTCTATTCGGAGAATCTGTCGGCGCGAGGCTTGCAGCATGTGCGGCCGTCACCTGCTGAGCGCGACGAGTGCAGCCGCATCATCATGGACGAGCTGGTGTGCAGCCAGTTCACGCCGCAGAGCGTGGTCTACTTCCAGCAGGTCATCGCCCGCATGAAGGACCAGGGCTGCGATGCCGTGGTGCTGGGCTGCACCGAGATCCCGCTGATCATCAACGAGGGGAACTCAGCCCTGCCGACGCTCGATTCGACCCGCCTGCTGGCGCGCGCGGCACTCAAGCGTGCGGTTGAGAGCCGGGCGAAGGCGGCGTAGCTCATTGCCGGGAGCGCGCCACTCCGTGGCGCGTCATGGGTTCTTCCGGACCGCGAGCCTCCGGCTCGCTCATGAGCGCGCAAGATGCGCGCGGTCCGTTTGAGCATGAGAAAGAACGCCACGGAGTGGCGCGCTCCCGGCAAAGACGCTACTGCAGCCCCGCCGCAACCGCGTCGTCGACCTTCTCCAGCCAGACGAACTCGAGCTTGCGGCGCACTTCCTCGGGGATGTCGTCGTAGTCGCGCTTGTTGCGCGCCGGCAGCATGACGCGCGTGATGCCGGCGGCCGCGGCGGCCACGACCTTCTCCTTGATGCCGCCGACCGGCAGCACCAGGCCGCGCAGGCTGATCTCGCCGGTCATGGCGGTGTCGCTGCGGATCACCCGGCCGGTGAACAGCGAGGTGAGCGCCATGAACATCGCCACGCCCGCGCTCGGCCCGTCCTTGGGCGTGGCGCCGGCCGGCACGTGGACATGGATGTCGCTCTTCTCCAGCAGGCCGGCCTCGATCTTGAGCGTCACGGCCATGCTCTTGACCAGGCTGTAGGCGGCCTGCGCGCTCTCGCGCATGACCTCGCCCAGCTGGCCGGTCAGCAACAGCTTGCCGCCGCCCGGCGTGCGCGTCGCCTCGATGAACAGGATGTCGCCGCCGACCGGCGTCCAGGCGAGCCCGGTCGCCACGCCGGGCACGCTCGAGCGCATGGCGACCTCGTTCTCGAACCGCACCGGCCCCAGGATCTTCTCCAGCTCGGCAACGCCGATATGCTTCTTGGTCCCCGCGCCCTCGGCGAACTCGACGGCCACCGAGCGCAGCACGCGGCCGATCTCGCGCTCGAGACTGCGCACGCCCGCCTCGCGCGTGTAGCTGTCGATGATGTGGCGCAAGGCCGCGTCCTCGATCTCGATCTGCTCGGCCTTGAGCCCGTTGGCCTCGAGCTGGCGGCGCACCAGGTAGCGCTTGGCGATCTCGAGCTTCTCGCCCGTCGTGTAGCCGGTGAGCGGGATGATCTCCATGCGGTCGCGCAGCGGCCCCTGCACGGTCTCCAGCATGTTGGCCGTGGTGATGAACACCACGCGGCTGAGGTCAAACGGCACGTCGAGATAGTTGTCGCGGAAGGTCGAGTTCTGCTCGGGATCGAGCACCTCCAGCAGCGCCGCCGACGGATCGCCGTGGATGCCGGCGCCCATCTTGTCGATCTCGTCCAGCATCATCACGCAGTCGCGTGCGCCGGCCTTGCGGATCGCCTGGATGACGTTGCCCGGCATGGCGCCGATATAGGTGCGGCGATGGCCGCGGATCTCGGCCTCGTCGTGCAGGCCGCCCAGGCTGATGCGCGTGAACTTGCGGCCCATGGCGCGGGCGATCGACTGGCCGAGCGAGGTCTTGCCGACGCCGGGCGGGCCGACGAAGCACAGGATCGGCGCCTTGCCCTCGGGCGCCAGCTTGCGCACGGCGAGGTACTCGACAATGCGCTTCTTGATCTTCTCCAGGCCGTAGTGATCGGCATCGAGCACGCGGCGCGCCTCGGCGATGTCGATGTCCCTGGGCTCGGGCGGCGCCCACGGCAGCTCGATCAGCGTGTCGAGGTAGGTGCGGATCATGCCGTACTCGGCCGCCGCCTCGGGCGTGCGCTGCAGCCGCCGCAGCTCCTTCTTCGCCACCTTCTCGACCTCGGTCGGCATCTTGGCCTCGGCAATCACCTTCTCGAGATCCGCCAGCTCCTGCTTGTTGGAGCCCTCGTCGCCCAGCTCCTTCTGGATGGCCGCCATCTGCTCGCGCAGCAGCACCTCGCGCTGGCGCGAGTCGAGCGATTCGCGGGTCTTGTTGCCGATCTCGGCCGACAGCCGAAGCACCTCGAGGCGACGGGCCAGCAGCTTGGAGACCTTGTCCAGCCGCGGCACCAGGTCGATCGTCTCCAGGATGTCCTGCTTCTCGGCCGGCGTGGCGTCGAGATAGGTGATGGCGAGGTCGGCCAGCATGCCGGGCGAGGTCGTCGCCTCGACGGTCTGGCGCAGCTCGGGCGGCACGCGCGGCAGCAGTTCGAGGACCTCGCCGACCTGGCGCTGCAGCACCAGGAAGCGGGCCTCGACCTCGGGGCCGGTCGGAGCAGGCTCGGCAAGGTGCAGGCCGCGCGCCATCAGGAAGGGCTGGCCTTCGACGAACTCGGTGATGCGAAAGCGCTGCACGCCCTGGCAGATCACCATGTGATTGCCATCCGGCGTGGTGACGTAGCGCACGATGCTGGTGAGTGTGCCGACACGGTAGAGGTCGTCCGGCCTGGGATCATCCTTCTCGGCGGCGCGCTGCAGCACGATCAGGATCTGGCGCTGCTCGCGCACGGCCTGCTGCGCCGCTGCGATGGTCGCGGGCCGGCCGAGCGTGATCGGGAAGACGATCTCGGGGAACAGCACGGTGTTGCGCACCGGCACGACGATCATGGCGTCGGACGGCAGCGACTGGATCGGCTGGCCGGGGGTGCCCGGACTGACGCCACTATTGATGTCGGGGGGCGGGCTCATGGCTCGGCCCTCGGACGAGGCGCCTTGGGCAGCCGGATCACCAGGCAACCGTTGGCGACGCCGCTCAGCGGCGTCTCGTAGCGACCTGGCGGCAGCGGAATGTGGCGTTCGAAGCGGCCCTGCGGCAGCTCCAGGCGATGGATGGTGGCCGTGCGCAGCTCCTGCGGCAGCACGCGCTCGCCCGCGATCGAGAGCCCGCTGTTGTGGATCACGATCTCGACCTTGTCGGGATCGACGCCGGGCAGCGCGACCAGGATCAGGACGGCGTCCTGTGTCTCCAGCACGTCGGTCGGCGGCTCCCAGTTGATGCCGCGGCGCGAGACCTGCGGCGGGCTGAAAACCTCGCGATGCAGCCGCTCGGCGCGCGCCAGCATCTGCAAGGCTTCCGACCACATCCAGTTGCGGGGATCTTCGTTGGCCATTGGTTCCATATAGGACGTGGTTGCGGGGTGCGCACCCCCGGAGGGTCAATTCCCGATCAGCGCCTGGTAGACCAGGTCGCGCAGCAGGTAACGATAGCGCAGCCGCGCCGCCGGCGACTGCATCATGAACACGACGTACATCCGCTCCCGCGGGTCGTGCCAGAAATAGGTGCCGTAGGCGCCGCCCCAGTAGTAATCGTTGGGCGAGCCGGGTAGCGGGCTGCGACCCTGGTCGGTCCGCACCGCGAAGCCCAGGCCAAAGCCCTGGCCCATGCGGGCGCTGGGCTCGAGCGCCTCGAAGCGCCACATGTCGGCACCCATCTTGATGTCGGGCGGCAGCGCGTCGGCGGTCATCAGGTCGATGCTCTTGCGCGAGATCAGGCGCACGCCGTCGAGCTGGCCGCCGTTGGCGAACATCTGCAGGAAGCGGGCATAGTCGGCCGCCGTCGACACCATGCCGCCGCCGCCCGACCGCCAGGTGAATTTCTCGGTGACGTCGGCGATCGAGGGCAGCTCGTTCCTGGGCCCCTCCTTCATCGGCTTGGCGCCGCGCACCTTCTTGTCGGCGCCGACCTCGAAGGCGGTGTCGCCCATCTTCAAGGGCTTGGTGATGCGTTCCTCGATGAGCTTGTCGAGAGGCATGCCCGAGGCGACCTCGACGACGCGGCCCAGCACGTCGGTCGACATGGAATATTCCCAGGTCGTGCCGGGCTGGTAGACCAGCGCCAGCTTGGCCAGCTTGTCGGCCATCTCGGCATTGGTCTGGCCGCGGTCGTTGACCTTCATGTCGAGGTAGGACTGCTTCAGCTGGTTGGCGCCGGGCGCGCCGTAGGTCAGGCCCGACGTGTGGCGCAGCAGGTCTTGCACTGTCATCGCCCGCGTCTGCGGCTCCAACACGTACTCCACCGTGCCGTCGCCATTCTTCTTCTCGACGGCGACCTTGGTGTCGGCGAAGGCCGGGATATAGCGCGACACCGGGTCGGCCAAGGTGAGCTTGCCCTCCTCCATCAGCATGATGGCCGCGACGCTGACGATCGGCTTGGTCATCGAGGCGATGCGGAAGATGGTGTCGTTGGTCATCGGCACCTTGGCTTCCTTGTCGCGGAAGCCGAAGGAGTCGAACATCGCGAGCTTGCCGTTGCGCGCGATCAGCACGACCGCGCCCGGCAGCTCGTTGTTCTTGACGCCCTCCTCGATGCGGTCGCTGAGCCGCTTCAGCCGGCTCGCCACGAAGCCCACCTCCTCGGGCGACTGCGCCTTGGGAATGCCCTGGGCCGCTGCTGGCAGCGCGGTTGACGCCATGATCGCCGCGACGGCGGCGAAACGAACCATCGACATTGTGTCTCCTCCCGAACCTGGCCCATCAAAGCAAAACGCCTCCGGCTGCGCGAGGGCGCTCGCTTCACACAGCGAGAAGGCGCTCGACCAGCCACACCGCACCGACCAGCGCCACGATCACCGACAGGATCTGTGGCAGGTGCGGCAGCCGGCCGGGCCGCGCCAGCCAGACCAGTGGCGGCATGACCACGGCGACGAAGGCGAGCTGGCCCAGTTCGACGCCGATATTGAAGCCGATCAACGCCCGCACCAGGTCGTCCTGCGACAGGCCGAGCTCGGTGAGCATCGAGGCGAAGCCGAGGCCGTGGATCAGCCCGAAGACGCCGGCGATCAACCAGCGCCGGGCGGCCCCCGCAGGTGCCACCAGATTTTCCACGGCGACCCAGACAATCGAGGCGGCGATCAGCGGCTCGACGATCGACGACGGCACGTCGACCACGCCCAGCGCCGCGAGACTCAAGGTGATGCTGTGGGCCACGGTGAAGGCGGTGACGATCTTCACCGTCTGCCACAGGCTCGTGGCGAGCGCGAGCAAGGCCAGCAGGAACAGCAGATGGTCGATGCCGCCGATAATGTGCTCGACACCGAGGCCAAGGTAGAAACCGAACTGGCCTGCCGTTCCGCGCTCGGGCGAGGCATTGTCCGCTATGGCAAAGCTCGCCAGGCGCTGGCCCTTCTCGAATATCACCTGCCTGGCGCCACCCGGCCATTGAATGTCAGCGATCGTGTGATGGTCGACACCGAGCAAGGCGTCGATGCCATCGCGAATCGAGAGATTACGTATGGGCGCCGCACACGCATAGAGCACCACGACCTCGATGCTTGCCCGCCCGGCCGACGGCGGCCTCGTCTCTGCCGGAACACCGGAGCAAGCTGCGCCGTCGGCTTCTACGGCGACATGCCGTGCAACCGCAGCCGCGAATTCACGCAGGTCTCGCGTGGCCTCGCCCAACCCTTCGGCCGGCAAGGAGAGCGCGTATCGCACCGACTGGCCGGCGACCGAAACCATGGCGTGACCGGTCGTCCCTCCCTGGTGCGCGACGGCGGCACCGAAGGCGAGCGACACGGCCGCGACCGCGGCCAAGGCCCTTGCCCACGTCATCGCGGCTTCAAGCCCTCCAACGCCGCCGTCCATTCGGCGCCAATGAAGCGCGACATCAGGTAGACCTTGGGATCACCGTCGATACGCATGTATTGCAGGAAGCCCTCCGGATTGAGGGCGCCAAAGCGCACTGTCAGCACTTGGCCGCCCGATCCCGAGAGCGTCGCCACGATGACCGGTTCTTCGAGGCCGAACGGACGCGTGTCGACGCCCGACAGGTCCTCCGGGGCGATCGCGCGCACCGGCGCCGAACGGTGCAGCATCTTGACCGCGGTATCGAGATGAGTCGCCACGGCAGCATCGACCGCGCCGCCAGGCTCCTGCGCCCAGCCTCCCTCGCCTCTGCGTGCCAGCACGATCTGCTGCCCGCCGCGGCCGAGTGTGATTCTCTGCACAGCCTCCGGTTCGATCTGCAGCACGCCCTTCGCTTCGAACTTCACGAGCTGGCGCTGCACCGGCTGCGCGCCGATCACCACCATCGCACCGAGATAGGCCAACGCCAGCATGGCGAGCAGCGGCATGACGAGACGCCGTAACGACAGCGCAGTCATCGCCTAAACCACCAGACCAGGCCGCCGATCGCGATCACCGTCAGCGGAAGCAGGATGACGATCGAGGCGAAGAGCCATCGGCTCTGCGCCGCCGTCAGCAGGATCATCGGCGGCACAGGGATGCGGGTCCGGACAGTGGTGCCGCGCTCCTCGCGAGCGAGCCACCGTACCGCCGCCACCAGCAGGTCGCTATTGGCCATATACGGCAGGAAGGAGTTGCTGGCGAAGTCGCCGTCGCCGATCACCACCGCCCGAAACGGCGGCGCGCCCGGCGCCAGCGTTCCCTCGGCAGCGATGCCCAGCACGCGCGGCCGCACGTCCGCAGCCTCGGGGGCAGAGCGGCCCGGTTCGATCGTTCGCGCCTCTGCGGGCGCCACCGGGCGGGCATAGCTGTCGCGGCTGCTTTGGAGGATTGGCGTCACCTCCACGCTGGACACCGGCTTGGTCAAGGTCAGCGGCCGAATGCCGGGGAAGAAGGTCAGCGACAGGGTGCGGGTGATCGGATGCAGGTCGTAGCCTGTCACCGCCACCATCTCGGAATCGCGGCGGTAGTGGCTCAGCGGATCGACGACCACCTGCTGCTCCAGGCGGGCGCCGAGGTCTGAGAGCAGCTGTGACAGACCCGCCTCCGGCACGAAGCCGAGGTCGAGCAGCAGCAATACACTACCGCCGGCCGCGAGATAGGACCGAAGCGCCGCGCCCTCCGCCGGCAGGAACGTGGTGCGCGGGTTGGCGGCGAGGACCACCGTGCAATCGCCAGGGACGGCACCGGTCGTCGCCAGCACCAGCTTCCGGGTGGCGTATCCCTGCGCTTCCAAAGCCCGGCGCAGCCGGCCGACGCCGTGCCCGGCGGTCTCGATGACATGGGAGGACGCTTCGCCGTGGCTATGGTCCGTCACGCCCTCGAGGTGCGTATGGAACTCGAAGCCGTCCATCGAGAACTCGCCATGGCCCTCGAGGAAGCAAACGGTGAGTGACCGCGTGCGCAGCACGCGCTGGATGCCGATGGCGATCTCGGCCTCGTCGGTGCCCTGGATGAGGACGCGCCGGCCGGCAGCCTCGATGATGGCGGCGTTGTAGAGGCGGATGCCCTCGCGGCGCGCCAGCTCCGGCTGCTTGTCGGGATCGACGGTGAGGACCGTGAGCAGCGGATTGCGCCGGCCCATCACCTCCAGGATGTTGCGGGCACGCTGCCCCACGGGATCCTCGGAGCGGTAGAAATAGGTGATGCGGACCGGCGTTCTCAATTCGTCGACGACCGCCATCGCGCTGGCTGACGGTGTGTAGACCTTCTCCCGGGTCAGGTCGATGTGGGTGTCGTTGAGCACGAGTGCGACGTTTGCCAGCACACACACGCCGAGCCCGGCTAAGACACAGCCCGCCGCATAGAGCCTCGCCCCGATGCCTCCCAGGCCTGTCGCCAACGGCAGCCGGAGCGCCGCCGCAAAAAGCAGGAGCACGGCCACAAGCCAGCCCGCCGCCCACCACAGCGCATGGAGCTCGACGGCATGCTCGTGCATCGCTCAGCGCCGCGCCAGCGCCCGGACCGTCAGGAACAGGCCGAGCAGGATGACCGTGAGGAAGAAGCCGAAGTCGGACAAGTACATCGCGCCGACGGCGAAGGGCGTGAAATGCGCGAGCAGCGAGAGGCCGAGCAGCCAATTCTCGAAGGGTTGCGGCAGCAATGCCGCCAACGTGTCGATCGCCCAGAGGACCCCGAACAGCCCGAGGGACACCACCGCGGCCACGATCTGGTTGGTGGTCAGGGCCGAGATCATGAGGCCGATGGAGAGCAGCGCCGCACCCAACATCACGAGGCCGACATAGCCGCTGTAGATCGGACCCCAGTCCGGATCGCCGTAGACCGACAGCACGGCCGCATAGATCAGCGTGAGGCTGGTCATCACGGCCAGCACCACCATGCACGCCATGAACTTCGCGACAACGACGTCGATTTCCCGCACCGGCGCCGTCAGCAGCAGCTCGAGCGTGCCGCTGCGCCGCTCTTCGGCGAACTGGCGCATCGTGATGAGGGGGACCAGCAGGATCAGCTGGACAGCCGACTGAAAGAAGATGTGCACCAGGGTCGCCTGCTTGCTGACGATCAGCGTGACGGTGAACGTGTAGCCGCTCAGCACGATGAACACCGCGATCACCGCATAGGCGATCGGAGAGGTGAAGAGCGTTCGGACTTCCTTCGCTACCAGCGTCGTCACCTGGCTCATCGAATTGCCTTTGCTTGCGTGAGTTCCAGGAACAGCGCCTCGAGGGGTGACGATACCGGCGCGGGCGCCGTTTCTCGGGTGATCTGCTCGACGGTCAGGAGCCGTCCGTCGAGCAGGATTGCCGCCCGGTCGGCCGTGCGCTCGATCTCGGCCAGGATGTGCGAGGTCACCAGCACAGCGCAGTCCTGCGCAAGGTGCCTCAGCAGCCCCCGCAGTTCGATGATCTGCCGGGGGTCCAGGCCGTTGCTCGGCTCGTCGAGGACGAGCAGTTCCGGCTCGTGCAGCACTGCCTGGGCGAGCGACACACGCTGCCGGTAGCCACGCGACAGCCGCTCTATGATGACGTCGCGCACGCTGCCGAGCGCCAGCCGCTCGACCGCGGCGTCGATGGCGCGGTCCAGTGTCCGGCCCGTGATGCCCCGTAGCCGTCCCATGAACGCGAGGAACTCGGAGACACGCATGTGCCCGTAGAGCGGTGAATCTTCCGGAACATAACCGATGCGTTCCCGGGCGGCGCGTGCGGCGCGCACGACGTCCACGCCGGCAATCCGGACTGACCCCGAGGTCGGGTAGAGGTAGCCGGTGACGAGCCTCAGGATGGTGCTCTTGCCGGAGCCATTCGGTCCAAGCAGGCCGAATATCTCGCGCTCCTGCACGTCGAAGGAAACGGCATCGACCGCCGTTCGCGCGCCAAAACGCTTGCTCAGCCGGTCGAGCGAAAGAACGGCCATGTGGCTCAGTCAGCTCGACACGAGAGGGACCCTCGGAGATTCAGAAGGGCGCCCTCCCCGCCGATCAGTCGTAGAACTCTGGCGCCTTCTTCATCGCCTTGAAGGCATCCGGATCGTGAGCCGTAAAAAAATCCGCCTTCTCGGTGGCCATCATATGGCGGATCCACTCGTAGGCGGTGAGGAAGCCGGACGGGTTGTAGGCCAGCACGATATTCGGCGGCAGGCTCTTTTCCACGTTCTCGCGGAAATAGACGTTATCGCCGGTCAATATGATGAGGCCGCTGTTCTTCAGCCGCACGGTCATCATCTGGCTGCCGGGGGTGTGAGCGACCCAGCGCTTGACCACCATGGTTCCGTCGCCAAACAGGTCGAGGTCGCCCTCGAGCTGCAGCATCTTCACGGCATTGGGGTAGTCCTTGTTTTCTGCTCTGAGCGGCAAGACGTCGCCGATCATGTAGGGACCTCCCGTCCCCGCCTTCGGCCAGAACGCATTCTGGATCTCGTCCCTCTGCACGACGATCGTCGAGTTCGGGAACTTGCCGACATTGCCGCCATGGTCGAGGTGCAGGTGGCTGACGACAACATATTTGATGTCGTCGGGTTTGAGACCGATCTTCCCGAGCTGCGTGTCGATCGCCATGTCCGGCGTGTTGACCGGCTTCAAGGCGTTGAACGCGGCGCCCCAATAGCTCGGATCCTTGATGATGCGATCGTTGTTGCCGGTATCGAAGAGCACGTTGCCCTTGGGATGCTTGATGACGAAGAAGCCGACCGGGATCTGGATGGGAGGATCGAGCGGGCCCAGGTTCTGCAGGATGCCCTTGCCGATGGTGAGGGCGCCGGAACTGAACGCATACAGCTTGATGTCCTGCGCCTGCGCCACAGAGAAGCAACTGCTCATGGCGATCGCGGCGATTCCTGCTAGCGCCTTGCCCAACATGGGTCCCTCCCCGTAGGTGGTGGTCGGACTGCTTGTCTGGCATTGCGGCTCAAAGGCCGCCTGCGTCTCACGCACCGTGCAGTTAACACCCGCGCTTTTTCTGGAGTCAATCGGAAAGCAGGCGTGTCGCGATGCTCAATCGGTTGAGCACGAGCATTGGTCAACAAAAGGACGCCCCCGCTGTTGCGCGGGGGCGTTCGACTTCATGCCCTGTGCGACGGCGATCAGGTGACCGCGATCGGCGCGCCGTTCGATCCCGTCGCGCCTTTGATGGGCGCCGGCGAGAAGATGTAGACGAACTGATACTTGCGATCGGCAATCAACCCCGTGAAGTCGAGATTCTCGTGGTTGTAGATGCCGTTCTTGGTGATCAGCTCGCCGTGGACCGGGAAAGCCAGGTCCTTGTTCGGGTTGGGCACGACCTCGGTCGCCCAGCTGTCGCCGCCGGTCAGGCACACACCCTTGTCGATGCACCACTTGGCGACTTCGAGGCCGATGCCGGGCTCGCCGCTGTTGAACTTGTCGTTGTTCTTCAGCCACAGCTTGCCCCAGCCGGTGTTGAAGAACACGGCATCGCCCTCCTTGATGTCGGCTTCCTGCATGTTCTGCTTCTGCAGGGCTGCCTTCAGGTCGGCGACGGTGATCTCCTGGCCGACATCCATCGGCGCGCCCTTGACGGCCTCGACATCGAATAGATGGCCGCGGGTGAAGAACGGCTTGCAGTTCTCGATGCCGATCTTGGCGAGACCATAGGCGCCACCGATCTCCTGCCCGGTGTGGCCGTTGTAGTAGCGCATCTCGTTCTTGTCGCCGTCCTTGCCCATCTGGATGCCGATATGGCCCAGGCCGTCGAACTGCGTGCCGGTCTGGCCGATCTCGGTGGCGAGGAACTCGTCGTTGTAGACAAGCTTGTTGGCGCCGAACGGACCGCCGGTCGGGCCGCCGGGGATGCGCAGCGTGAAGGCGCGCTCGCCGAACTTGGGCATGCCCGATTCATAGACGCGGCCGATGCGGTAGATCTTGCCGTCCTTGATCCACTTGATCGTGTCGAGGACCTTGGCGGGCGTAATCCAGTTGGACGCGCCGGCAACGTCGTCTTTGCCCCACTTGGGATGCGGCCAGAAGGGCGCGGGCGCCTGGGCGACCTGCTGGGCATGGGCCGCACCAGCAACCAACGCACCGGCCGCAACCGCGCCGCCGACGAGGCCGGCGGTCAGGAAGTTTCGGCGCTCTTCATCGATGCGCGACGACTTGAGCTCTTCCTTGTCGTGAAGGTATCTCGAGTCCATGGACGCTCCCTCCTTTAATTATTGACCGAAGGAGCGTCCTGCCGTCCCCTGCTGGCGTCAAGATGCACGGCTGCATAACATTGGAGCTGTCACTGAACTGACACTGGCGATGCAATGAGTCTGTTCGACCATGACAAGTCGGCCGAGCGAATGCCGGTCAGCCTGATCACCGGCTTCCTGGGCAGCGGCAAGACCACGCTGCTCAACCGCGTGCTGGGCGATCCGCGCATGGCTAGAAGCCTGGTGCTGGTGAACGAGTTCGGCGAAGTCGGCCTCGATCACCTGTTCATGCAGTCCGTCGCGGGCGACATGGTGCTGCTTCAGTCGGGCTGCGTCTGCTGCACCATCCAGGGCGATCTCGACAAGACCCTGCGGGACGTCGCACGGCGCCGCGCCAAGAACGAGACACCGCCTTTCGATCGCATACTGCTGGAGACGACCGGCCTCGCCGACCCTGCCCCCATCCTGCAGCTCCTGCTGAACAATCCCATGATCAGCCATGACTATCGCCTCGATGGCGTCGTGGCGACGGTCGATGCGATGAACGGCGCGCGTCAGCTCGACGAGCACCAGGAAGCGCTGAAGCAGGCTGCCGTTGCCGACCGTCTGCTGATCAGCAAGACCGACCTCGCCGACATCAACACCAGCGCCCAGCTGCGCGCCCGGCTGGAGGACCTCAATCCGGGCGCGCCGCTCTACGAGGTCGTGCAGGGCGAGATCGATCCGGCGCTGTTGTTCGATGCCGGTCCGTTCGATCCGGCCGGCAAGAGCGACCGCGTGCAGCAATGGCTGAACGCCGAGGCGCACGACCATCATCACCATCACGAGCATCACGACCGCTCGCGCCACGACGCCCATATCGGCTCCTTCTGCCTGACCTTCGACGAGCCGCTGGACTGGGACCGCTTCAATCGGTGGCTCATGGCGGTGCGCGCCTCATGGGGCGACCGCTTGCTGCGCGTGAAAGGCGTGCTCGACATCATGGGCGAGAGCCGGCCGCTGGTCATCCACGGCGTGCATCGTACCTTCCATCCGCCCACCCTGCTGGCGCGCTGGCCCGACGACGACCGTCGCTCGCGGCTGGTGTTCATCACCCGCGATCTCGACCGTGCGACAGTCGCGGCGAGCTGGGATGAAATAGGATGAGGCTCTGGTCATGCCAACCAGCTTTGCGGAACTCATCGATGCCCTTGAGATCGCAAGCTTAAGCAACTCCGGCGAATGCCAAGCCTTTGTCTGCAGACAATCAGGGAAAATCTACTGCCGCATGGACCCCCTGTATGTTGGCGAGCTCGACGAAGAACTGCCTGACGATCTCGACGATGACGAGAAGTACGTCCAGGTTCCGGACAAGCGGGCGCTCGACCTTGGCAAGCCACTGGTGATGGACTTCACGCGCGCGGTCCTGCCTCAGGATCTCGACGATGTGCGAGACATGTTTCGCAAGAGAGAAGCTTACGCCAAGTTCAAGGGGCTGCTGGCGCGAAGGCGCGCTCTCGACCGGTGGTACGATTTTGAGCGCGAGGCGACGGAACGCGCTTTGCGCGTGTGGTGCGAGCTGAATTCGATCGAGCTTGTCGACTGATCTGGCCGCGAGCGGGCGACCATGTCCGAAAACCGCCAGACCTGGGCCCGTCGCATCGCCCATTGTCCGCTCCGACAAGGAGCACTCTCATGGCAACTCTTCGACGCGAAATCCCGGTCGCCGGCGGCGCTGCGGCCGTGTGGCAAAAGCTGCGCGACTTCGGCCAGGTCCATGCCAAGGTGGCGCCGGGCTTCCTCACCGACCTCAAGATGGACAGGGATGATCGCATCCTCACCTTCTTCAACGGCATGGTGGCGCGCGAGCGGCTGGTCTCGCTCGACGACGAGGCCTGCCGGCTGGTCTATGCGGTCGTCGAGGGCCAGGCGAGCCACTACAACGCCACCGTCCAGGTCTTCCCCGAAGGCGACGGCAGCCGCGTGATCTGGACGATCGACCTTCTGCCCAACGAACTCGCACCCGCGATCGGCGGCATGATGGACGAGGCGGCGAAGGTGATGAGGAAAGCGCTGGCAAGCTAGCCGTCGTCCCGACCGGAGCGCGCAGCGCGGAGCGCGGAGCGGAGGGACCTTCTCTCCCCGATAGGCCACTTATCGTTGAGAGAAGGTCCCTCGACTACGCCGCCCTGCGGGCGGCTCCGCTCGGGACGACGGAGTTAAGCAGCGTCCTGCTTGGGAAGCACTTCCTCGTACTTCTTGAAGCCCGGCAGTTTCTCGATGCGCTCCATCCACGCCGTCACGTTGGGATACGGAGCGAGGTCGATAGCGGCTTCGCCGGCATAGGAGACGTCGCCGTAGACCGCGACGTCGGCCACGGTCGCTTCGTTGCCGACCAGGAAAGCCGACTTGGCCAGCGAGGCGTCGAGCACCTTCAGCGCATCGCCAGCGAGGCCGGCATAGAGCTGGTAGACGTTGTCGTCGGCCTTCAGGAAACCGCGCTTGATGGCGCGCGGGCGGTAGACGTTGGGGGCGAGCTTGTCGAACTCCCAGAACAGCCATTCGCGCACCCGAGCCCTCTCCTCGGCGGTCTTGCCGCCCATCTTGCCGAACTTGTCGGCGAGATGGAGCAGGATCGAGCCCGACTGGCAGAGCTTGAGGTCGCCGTCGACCAGCGCCGGTACCTGGCCGAAGCGGTTGATGGCGAGGTACTCCGGCTGCTTGTGCGCGCCGGACCGCAGATCGACATGCTTGTAGGCGAAGGGCTGGCCCATCAGCGACAGCGCCAGCCCCGCCTTGTAGGTCGGGCCGCTCAGCCAGATGCCGTAAAGCGTAAGTTTCGACATGGTCTCTCCCAATTGGTCAACGAACACAGCATCGCACTTGAGCACGCCCCGGTTAAGCCTGTATGAGCGGGCATGAAGATTTCGGCGCGCGACCTCGATCACCTCTCCCTGACGCTCACCGAGCCGGAAGCGGCCGCGGCGCGGCTGCAGCAGCTCGGCTTCAACCTGACGCCCGAAGGCGTCGAGCCGCGCTGCATCTGCTTTCAACCCGACCAGGACGACGTGCCCAACTACATAGAGCTGCTGCAGGGCGAGCCGCCGGTCACTGCCGTGGCGCTGAACGTGGCCGAGCTCGAGGGCGAGGAACGCACCCACGCCTGGGAAACCGAGGACGGCTACGAGGTCGATGCCGGCGTGGTGGTCGGAGAAAGCGACGGGCCACTGCCCTGGTTCCCGGTGCGCAACGAGACGCCCGACGCCTTCATGGAGCCGGAATGGATCGTCCATCCCAACGGCGCGCTGGCGATGATGGCGGTCCATGCCGTTGCGGAGAATCCCAAGGAGATCGCCAAGGCGCTCAAGGAAGCGTGGAGCGCCAAGGTCGAAGAGATCTTCGACGGCTGCATGCTGGTGAAGACCGGCACTGTCGAGCTGCTGATCTGGTCGGCGGCGGCCTATCAGAGCGAGTACAGGCCGATCGAGGCGATGGCGCCACAGGACCTGCCGGCGATTGTCGGCGTCACCATCGCCGTCGAGCGCGCGCGGCCCCTGCAGGCCCTGCTGCGCGCCAACAACGTGCCCTTTGCCCTGGCCGAAGGCGATCGCGTGCTGACCTCGCCCGAGCAGTCGGGCGGGTTGATGTTCGAGTTCCTGCCGCAGAATTGATTCTTTGGAGCGTGGGCCTCCGGCCTGCTCATGTTCTTCGTCTTCCGGACCGCGCGCGTCCCGCGCGCTCATGATCATGAGGCGCGCGGGACGCGCGCGGTCCGGAAGAGGAAGACATGAGCGGACCTGGAGGTCCGCGCTCCCAGCAACTACATGACCGCCGGCAGCACCAGTTCCCGCAGCAGCACGTCGGTGACGCGGCGCTGCTCCATGCCCGACTTCCAGTAGTTGCCGCAATTCATCGCCACGACAAGGTCGAGCGCCGGCACGATGAACAGCCGCTGACCACCCCACCCCGCCGCACTGATCGTCCGCGGGCCGCCGCCCTGCGGCGACAAGAGATACCAGTGCCAGCCGTAGCCGAAGGGGCCGTCGATGACGACGGCCCGCGTGGTCGACAGCTCCAGCCACTTCGCCGGGACGATCTGGCGGCCCTGCCAGATGCCGTGGGCCAGCACCATCCGACCGACATTCAGGAGATCGGTCGGGCGCAGACGCAAGCCCGAGGCAGCGCGCGTCTCGCCGTCGTTGCCGTGCGACCATTCGGTTGGGCCCGCGTCCATGGGATCGAACAGGACACGCCGCGCATAGTCCGGCAGCTTCTCAGCAGTGCCGCGGGTGATCAGGTAGCCGAGCAGCGCGGTGGCGCCGCCGTTGTAGGTCCACTTCACGCCGGGCGGACCGACGATCGGACAGGCAAGCACGTAGCGATAGCGGTCGGGTGCTGCTTCCATGGCGATCTCGCTGTTGCGCGGATCGGGATATGGCAGGGTGAGCTCGTCCCACTCGATGCCCATCGTCATGCTGAGCACGTGGGCGATGGTGATGTGCTCGCGGCCTGGCTGGCTCGCCAGGTCGGGGTACTGGGGGAACTGATCGTAGATTTTCGCCTCCGGCGGCGGCACCTTGCCGTCGGCGAGCGCGATGCCATAGAGCATGCCGACGATGCTCTTGCTGACCGAGCGCAGGTCGTGCAGCACGTCGGGACCGAACTTCACCTTGCCGAGCGGCTGTCCCCGGATCTCGTCATCGCCTGTTCCATAGTGCTCGAACACCATGCGGCCGCCCTTCCAGACCAACAGGGTGTGCAGGCCAAACACGCGGCCGTCGCGCTCCATCTCGGCCAGGCGGGCCGCCATATCGCTGTCCGCCGCCGTCGCGCGTTCCACTGCTGTCGTCATGACTGCCGCTCCCGTGCCGATGACCGCCTGCCGGCGGCCGACTATGCGTCCGGTCATTTCGCCTTCTCCTTCCTCGAAGACGGATGGGCGATGCGCGCGCGCAGCTCCGAATCGAGCACGAAGCGCTGGCGCACCGCGGCGGCGAGCTTGTGGACGTGGTGCTCGGCCTCGTCGACATGCTCGATCATGAGCTTGCGCACCCGCTCGGCGTCGCCACGCCGCGCCGCCGCCAACAGGCGCCGGTGCGCGGCCACGTTGGTCTCGCCGAGCTTGTGGCCGGCTTCGTGGTTGGGATCGCCCATCGCCACCGAATGGCGCAGCAGATGATTGATTACCTGGCAAAAGAAACGCAGCAGCGTGTTGGGGTTGGCCGCCGCCAGCACGTCATGGAAGTGCAGGTCCTCCTGGCGCTGCGCCAGTGCCTGTTCCGCGTTCGTGGGATGCGGCGCACAAGTCTCGATGCTGCGCTCCAGCGCGGCGAAATGCTCCTCCGTCAGGTGCGGCACGGCACCGGCGGCCAGCGCGGGCTCGAGCAGGCGGCGCACGGCGTAGATTTGCGCGACGTCGAGCTTGCGGAAGAACAGGTAGTTCTGCAGGAGCTGGAAGGCACGCTCCAGCGGCACCTCGCCGATCGTGGCGCCGCCCGCCGGTCCTGTGGTCACCGTGACCAGCCCCTGCACTTCCAGCGACTTCAGCGCCTCGCGCGCGGTGCCCTTGCTGACGCCGAACAGCTCCTGCAGCTCATCTTCCTTGGGCAGCTTGTCGCCCGGCCCGAGCCGGCGCTCGGCGATCCAGCGCTTGATCTCCTCGACCATGAGATCGCCACGCTTGGGAGTGCGGATGGATACCATTTGCCCTATTTAATATAATAAATAGGAGAATCAAGCTCCCGAGAACGGAGATCGGCCGAATTGCAGGGGCATCAAGGGCGGGCTGTCGCCGCCGCCCTCGCGCCAGCGGCCCGGCGTCAGGCCGGTGACCCGCTTGAAGGCGCGGTTGAAGGCAGCTTCCGATTCGTAGCCGCTGTCGACGGCGATGCGGGCGATGGCGTCGCGACCGTTGCGCAGGCGGTCGGCGGCGAGCTGGATGCGCCAGCTCGTCAGGTACTCGATGGGCGGCTTGCCGAGCACGGCGTTGAAGCGCTCGCCCAGCACGGTGCGCGACGCGCCCGCTTCGCGCGCCAGTTCGTCGGTCGTCCAGCGCCGCGCCGGATCAGCCTGCATGAGCTGCAGGGCACGGCCGACCAGGGGATCGTTGAGCGCCGCAAGCAGGCCTTTGCTGCCCTTCGGGAGGCGACTGGCATGGCGGCGCAGCAATTCGACGAACAAGAGCTCCATCATGCGGCCCAGGATCACCTCGGCGCCGGGCGTCAGGGAGTCGACCCGCGCCAGCAGGTCGTCGATCGTGCGGGCGATGCCCGAACCCACGGCCTCGTCGTCGGCGTGGTCGACCAGCATCTCGGGCAGCGAACGGAACATCGGCGCGAACATCATCTCGGCCGATTCGATGAAGCCGCAGACGAAGCGGGTCTCGGTCCCGCCGCCACCATGACTGAACGACCAGACGCCTTCCTTGGAATCGGGATTGACGATACTTGAGGCCGGCACGAACTCGGCGTCGCCACGCCACAGCTTGTGCTCGGCGGCGAACGGCAGCAGCACGAGGTCGCCGCGCTTGACCTCACGGCGAGCGCCACTTGCCGTCTCCATCATGCACCCGCCGCTCGCCACGTAGTGGAAGATGCTGACGTGGCGCAGGTGGGCCATCGGGATCGACGGGTCGTAACGCTGGGGCGACAAAATCCCAAACGGCTCCGTGAAACTCGCCTTCAGGAAGATGGCGCCGGTCAGGCGGACGGCCCGCAACATATCCGCCAGGACATCAGTGCCGGGCGGCCGATCGGCAAAGGACGGCGGTGTTGCGGTCATTGTGCAGAAATCTCTATCCGAGGATACCGCAGGGCGCCAACCCGAGGAGAGGCATTCATGTCAGTTCAACCACTGCTCAAGCCTTCCCAGCCCGACTGGTCGACGGACCTCGCCAAGCTCGGCCCGCAGATTGCCGAGGAAGGCCGCGCCTGTGACGCGGAAAACCGCTATGTCGGCGCCAATATCGCTACGCTCCGGGAGCATGGCTGTCAATTCGCATCCAACCGTGACCCCCTTTTCGCGTCCAATCGTGACCCCTGTGGGACGACAGGAATGGGCTTATCCCCGTAGTGCACAGGAGGGACCCGCGCGCGTCGCGGTAGCGCCTCACGCACGCGGACGCGGGGCGCGTGGGAGGTCCCTGTGTACCCACGCGGGATAAGCCCGGGAGGGGGTCTGGGGGAGGGTTTTTCAGCTGCGGTTTTTGAAGCGCCAGCTGGTGTTGCCGGTCTCGATGATGTCGCAGTGATGGGTCAGGCGATCGAGCATGGCGGTGGTCATCTTGGCGTCGCCGAACACCTGCGGCCAATCGGCGAAGGCGAGGTTGGTGGTGATCAGCAGCGATGTGTTTTCGTAGAGTTTGCTGATCAGATGGAACAGCAACTGACCGCCGGATTGGCTGAACGGCAGATAGCCGAGTTCGTCGATGACGATGAGATCGTGGCGCAGCAGTTTCTCGGCCAGCCTGCCGCTCTTGCCCGCGGCCTTCTCCTGCTCGAGCTGGTTGACCAGATCGACGAGGTTGAAGAACCGTCCCCTGGCGCGGGCGCGGATCACGGCACAAGCCACGGCAATGCAGAGATGGGTTTTGCCGGTCCCGGTGCCGCCGATGAAGATGGCGTTGCGTTTGGCATCGAGGAACGTGCCGGTCGCCAGCTCACGAACCTGCCCCTGATCGAGCGGCGTGTCGGCGAAGACGAAGCTGTCGAGATCCTTCAACACCGGGAACCTGGCGCCGCTGATCCGGTAGCTGATCGACCTCGCCTGACGATGGGTGTGCTCGGCACGGATCAGGCTGGCGATCAGCGGATAGATCTCATCCCGCCGGGTCAGGCCCTTGCCGGCGATCTCGTCGAAGCTGGCGCGCATGCCATAGAGCTTGAGCTCGCCCATGAGGTCGAACAGTTGAGTGCGTTCCATCAGATGGTTCTCCTGAGGTTGTCGTAACGGGCACAGTCGGCAATAGGTGCGTGTCGCAGCGTCAGTGCGGCGGGAGTGAGGATCGTGACCGGCGGACCAGGATCACGCTGGCGAGCCAGAATGTTGAGGACGACGTCGGCGGAATGAACGCCGTGGGCGATCGCCTCGGCGCAGGCGGCTTCGACCGCCGGCAATCCGTCGGTGAGCACCGCGGTGAGGATGTCGACCATCTGCCGATTGCCGTCATGGGCGCCGGCGAGCTTGCGCCGCACACGTTCCATCGCGGCCGGCAGCACCCAGTCCTTGAAGGGGGCGCCGTTGCGCAAGGCGCCAGGTTTGCGGGCGAGCACTGGCACGTAATGCCAGGGGTCGTAGACTGTC
>WHTW01000062.1 GCA_009377525.1 Rhodospirillales bacterium | reverse complement strand
CTGCTCGCGCAATCGGGTCACCGCCTTCCTGGGCGGCATCGCCGTCACCGGCCTGCTGCAGTCGAGCACGGCGACCTCGCTGCTGGTCTCCTCCTTCGCCGGCCGCGGACTGATCCCGCTGTCGATCGCCTTTGCCATCATGCTGGGCGCCGACGTCGGCACGACCATCGCCGCCCAGGTCCTGTCGTTCGACCTGGGCTGGGTGTCGCCGCTGCTGATCGGCGCCGGCGTCATCGCCTTCCTGTCGAGCGAACAGGACAAGGCGCGCCATCTCGGCCGCGTCGCCATCGGGCTCGGCCTGATGCTGCTGTCGCTGAAGCTGCTGGCGCTCGCCACCCAGCCACTGCGCAGCGCGCCCGCCTTCATGGCGATGCTGCAGGGCCTGCAGGACGAGTACGTGATCGCCGTCATGGTCGGCACGCTCGCCACCTGGTTCGCGCATTCGAGCCTGTCGATCGTGCTCCTGGTCATGTCGTTCGCCGGCAGCGGCCTGATCGAGCCCAAGCTGGCGCTGGCCCTGGTGATCGGCGCCAATATCGGCGGCGCGCTGGCGCCCTACATGGCGCAGTCGGGCGCCGACGTGGCCGCCCGCCGCGTGCCGCTCGCCAACCTCATGACGCGGGCGATCGTGGGCGTGGCGCTGCTGCCGTTCCTCGGCCAGGCCGTCGAGTGGCTGTCGCTGGTCGATGCCTCGACGACGCGACAGCCCGTCAACTTCCACACCGCCTTCAACATCGTGGCCGCGCTGGTCTTCCTGCCGCTCACCGACGTCGTGGCCTGGGCCTGCCGCCGCCTGCTGCCCGACAAGCCGGTCCCCGACGATCCCGGCAAACCGCGGCATCTCGATCCCAACGTGCTCGATTCGCCGGCCGAGGCGCTGGGCTGCGCGCTGCGCGAGACGCTGAACCTCGGCGATCGCGTGAGCGACATGCTGCGCCAGACCATCGACGCGCTGGAGCGCAACGATCCCAAGGCGGTGAAGGCGATCGAGATGGCCGACAACGCCGTCGACCGGCTCTACGAGGCGATCAAGCTCTACCTCGTCCAGATCTCGCGCAACGAGCTCGGCGAGGAGGATGGCCGCCGCTATGTCGAGATCCTGACCTTCACGACGAACCTCGAGCATATCGGCGACATCATCGACAAGAACCTGATGGAGCTCGCCGCCAAAAAGATCAAGAACCGCTATGCCTTCTCCGCCGAAGGCATGGCCGAGCTGCGCGCCTTCCACGCCCGCGTGCTGGAGAACCTGCGGCTGGCGCTGAACGTCTTCACCACCCGCGACATCACGCTGGCCCGCCGCCTGGTGGCCGAGAAGGCGTCCCTGCGCGAGGCCGAATCGCGCGCCGCCGACAGCCACTTCGCCCGCCTGCGCGAGGGAAGGCCGGAGTCGATCGAGACCAGCTCGATCCACATGGACGTGATTCGAGACCTCAAGCGCATCAACGGCCACCTCGCCTCGGTGGCCTATCCGATCCTCGAGGCGGCCGGTGAGCTCGCCGACACACGGCTCAAGACCGCAGCCGAACCGACACCTCAGACTCTTCCGGACCGCGCGCGTCCCGCGCGCTCATGATCATGAAGCGCGCGGGACGCGCGCGGTCCGGAAGAGCTTGATCAGCCCTTGATGCGGGCACCCGTGGGATCGAACGGGCAGTGCAGCGAGAGCTTGGCGCGAAGGCGCGCGCCAGCGAGGTCGACCTCGAACTTGGCCCCCTCGAGCCAGGCGGCATCGATCGCCGAGCCGTCCTCGCGCCGCACGTAGCCCAGGCCGACCGATGCGCCGACCGAATGGCCGTAGCCCGCCGAGGTGAGATCGCCCACCGGCTTGCCGTCGCGCAGCAGCGCCTCGCCGCCCCATAGCAGCGGCTCGCGATCCTCCAGCACCACCGACACCAGGCGGCGCGTCAACGGCTTGCCCCTGGCCTCGACCAGCGCCTTGTGGCCGATGAAGCCGCCGGGCTTGTCGAGCTTCACCGCCCAGCCCAGCCCCGCCTGGAACGGTGTGTCGTCGGGCGTGAGCTCGCGGCCCCAGGCGCGATAGCCCTTTTCCAGGCGCATGCATTCGACGGCGTAGTAGCCCGCGTCGCGCAGGCCGAACTCGGCGCCGGCCTCGTGCAGGGTCTCGAACACGGTGACGGCGAACTCGACCGGCACGTAGAGTTCCCAGCCCAGCTCGCCCATGTAGGTGCGGCGCGAGGCCAGCACCGTGCCGTGGCCGATACCGACCTCGCGGATGGTGGCGAAGGGGAAGCCTTCGTTGGAGAAATCGGCGCGGCTCACCTTCTGCAGCAGCGCGCGGCTCTTAGGTCCCATCACCGACAGCACGGTCCACGCGCCGGTGACGTCGGTGAGCGTGACGTGGGCATTCTCGTCGACGTGACGGCTCAGCCAATCCATGTCGCGCACCGGCTGGGCCGAGCCGGTGATGATCAGGAACTTGGTCGGGCCCAGACGCGCGATGGTGAGATCGCTCTCGAAGGTGCCGCGCTCGTTCAGGATGCCGGTGTAGACCGTGGTGCCGATCGGAACGGCGACATTGTTGGCCGCCAGGCGCTGCAACTGTGCCTCGGCATCGCGGCCCTGGACCAGGATCTTGCCGAACGAGGTCTCGTCGACCACGGTCACGGCCTCGCGCGTGGCGCGATGCTCGGCGGCGACGGCGTCGAACCAGGCGCCGCGGCCCCAGCCATATTGCATGTCGGGCGTCTTGCCGACGCCGGCGAACCAGTTGGGCCGCTCCCAGCCCATCTTGCTGCCGAACCAGGCGCCACGCGCCTTAAGCCGGTCGTAAAGCGGCGAGCGACGGAACGGCCGGCCGCTCTCCTGCTCGCGCTGCGGCCACGGCATCTTGTAGTGCAGGCCAAGGGTCTCGGCGACGCGGCTGCGCAGCCAGGCATCGTTGCCGTGGAAGCCCGCGAAGCGGCGGATGTCGACCGGCCAGAGATCGAGGGTGGGCTCGCCGGCCACGATCCATTCGGCCAGCGCCATGCCGGCGCCGCCCGAGCTCGCGATGCCCATCGAGTTGAAGCCCGCGCCGACGAAGAAGCCTTTTACCTGCGGCGCCTCGCCCAGGATGTAGTTCAGGTCCGGCGTGAAGCTTTCGGGCCCGTTCATGAACGTCTTGATGCCGGTCTTCTCCAGCGACGGCACGCGGATCAGCGCGTTGTCCATCAGGATCTGGAACTGGTCCCAGTCATCCGGCAGCATGCCGAACTCGAAATCGTCGGGAATGACGTCCTTGTTCCACGGCTTGGCCTCGGGCTCGAAGCCGCCCATCAGGAGGCCACCGACCTCCTCCTTGAAGTAGATGTAGCCGTCGGGATCGCGCATCACCGGCAGGTCGCGCGACACGTTCTCCATCTTCTCGGTGACGATGTACATGTGCTCGCAGGAATAGAGCGGCACGGTGACTCCGACCGTGCGCGCGAGCTGGCGCGCCCACTGGCCGCCGCAGTTGACGACGATCTCGGCCTTGATCGGGCCCTCGGTCGTCTGCACGCCGCTCACGCGTCCATCCCTGGTGTCGATGGCGGTCACCCGCGTCTTCTCGAAGATGCGCACGCCGCCCTTGCGCGCGCCGCGGGCCAGCGCCTGGGTGATGTCGGCGGGATTGGCCTTGCCGTCGCCCGGCAGCCACACCGCGCCCACCAGATCGTCGGTGCGCATGATGGGATACTTCTCGCCGGCCTGCTTGGGCGTCAGCGGCTCGCACTCGACGCCCTGGGCATTGGCCATGGCGGCGGAGCGGCGCAGCAGCACCATGCGCTCCTCGGTGCGCGCCACGGAAAGCGAGCCGCACTGCTTCCAACCGGTCGCCAGGCCGGTCTCGGCCTCGAGCTTGGAATAGAGCTCGGTGCTGTAGCGGATGAGCCGCGTCAGGTTCTGGTAGCTGCGGAGCTGGCCCACCAGTCCCGCCGCATGCCAGGTCGTGCCGCCGCTCAGCCGCCCCTGCTCCAGCAGCACCACGTCCTTCCAGCCGAGCTTGGCCAGATGATAGGCCGTCGAGCAGCCCATGATGCCGCCGCCGATGATGACGACGCGGGCCTGGGTGGGGAAGTTCGTCATGTGCCGGGGGCGCGCCGCTCCAGTGGAGCGTCATGCGTTGTAGCTACAAATGATCGCGCCACTGGAGTGGCGCGCCCCCAGCGGATGATCATCACAACCTCCCCGCCACGGCGGCCTCATACATCTTGCGCATCTCCGGCACGCCCGCCTTCACCGGGTTGCCGCCCGCCGTCGGATCGACGGCGGCCATCTCGGCGAACCTGTCGAGGTGGCTTTCCTTGACGCCGAGCTCGGCCAGCGTATGCGGGATGCCGATCTGGCGGCGCAGATCGAGGCTCCATTCCATGAAGCCGTCGAAGGTCGGATTGCGCAGGCCGAGCCAGCGCGCCAGCCGCTGGATCTTCTCGTCGATCGCAGCGCGGTTGAACTTCAGCACGTAGGGCATGGCGACGGCGTTGGTCAGGCCGTGGTGCGTGTCGAGCACGGCGCCCACCGGATGCGACAGCGAGTGGATGGCGCCCAGCCCCTTCTGGAAGGCCGTCGAGCCCAACTGCGAGGCGGCCAGCATGTGGCCCCTCGCCTCGATGTCCCGTCCGTCCTTGACGGCGCGCGCGAGGTTCTCCTTCACCAGCCGCATGCCCTCGACGGCAATGCCTTCCGCATAAGGATGATAGCCCGGCGCACAGTAGGCCTCGAGGCAATGGATGAAAGCATCCATGCCGGTGCCGGCCGTCAGCTTGGGCGGCAGGCCGACCGTCAGCTCGGGATCGGCGATGACTATGGCGGGCATCATCTTGGGGTGGAAGATCACCTTCTTGGTATGCGTCTCCTGGTTGGTGATCACCGAAGCGCGGCCGGTCTCCGATCCGGTGCCGGCCGTGGTCGGCACGGCGATCGACGGATAGATGCCCACGGGATTGGCCCGCGTCCACCAGTCGCCGATATCCTCGAAGTCCCACAGGGGCCGCGTCTGCCCGGCCATGAAGGCGATGGCCTTGGCGGTGTCGATGCCCGAGCCGCCGCCCCAGGCGATCACGCCGTCATGCTTGCCGGCACGCAGCACGGCCACGCCCGAATCGACGTTGCTGGCCACCGGGTTGGGCTTCACGTCGCTGAACAGCGCCACTTCGAGCCCGGCCTTGCGCAGGCCGAGCATGGCGTCGGAGATCATCGGCAGCCTGGCCAGGCCCGGATCGGTGACCAGCAATGGCCGCTTGAGGCCGACCACCTTGGCTGCGTCGGGCAGTTCGCGGATGCGGCCCGCGCCGAAACGGATCGAGGTGGGATAGTTCCAGTTACCGACCAAAGACTGAGACATCAGATGATTTCCATGTAGCGGTCGAGCTCCCACTCGGTGATGGCCTTGCGGAACTCACGCTCTTCCCATTCCCGGGTTGCAGAATAGTGATCGACGAAGGCATCGCCGAACAGGTCGCGCGCCGCCGTCGAGGCCTTCAGACGTCCGACGGCCTCCATCAGGGTGCGCGGCAACTGCGCCTTATCGGGGTGCTGGATCTCGTAGGAGTTGCCCTTGATGGGCTCGCCGGGATCGACCTTGTTCTCGACGCCCCACAGGCCCGAGCCGACGGCGGCAGCCAGCGCCAGGTAGGGGTTCGCATCGGCGGCGGCCACGCGATACTCAACGCGCGTCGACTTGGCCGAACCCGGGATCACACGCAGCGAGGTCGTGCGGTTCTCCACGCCCCAGCTCGAGACGGTCGGCGCCCAGAAGCCCGGGATCAAGCGGCGGTAGGAGTTCACGTTGGACGCCACCATGGCCAGCAGCTCGGGCATCAGTGCCCGCTGGCCGCCGACGAAATGGCGCATCGTCTCGCTCATGCGATGGCTGCCTGCCTCGTCGAAGAAGACCGGCTTGCCGTCCTTCCACAGCGACATGTGCATGTGGCCGCCGCAGCCCGGCCAGTCCTTGGACCACTTGGCCATGAAGGTCGCGAGCCAGTCGCGCTTCTGCGCCAGCACCTTGGTGTAGAGCTTGAACAGGGCAGCAGCGTCGGCGGCCGCGAGGCCATCCTTGACGCGCAACGCCGCCTCGAGCACGCCGGCGCCGGTCTCGGTGTGCAGGCCCTCGATGCCCATGTCCATGGTCTCGCACATGGCGAGCAGGTCCCTGTACCAGTCGGACAGGACCGAATTGCGCAGCATGGAGTAGCCGAAGAAGCCGGGCGAGATCGGCTTCAGGTTCCTGAACCCCTTCTCGCGGATCGAAAAGGCCGTCTCGGCGAAGATGAAGAACTCGTACTCGAAGCCGACCTTGACCTCGAAGCCGAGCTTGGCGGCGCGTGCCAGCACGCGGCGCAGGATGCCGCGCGGACAAAGCTCCTCGGCCTTGTCGGTGAACTCGCAGAGGAACAGCAGGTTGCCGGGCTCGGTCGCGATCTCGCGGCAGGTCTCCGGCAGGATGCGCACGGTGGCGTCGGGATAGGCGGTGTGCCAGCCCGTGTAGGTGACATTGTCGTAGAGCTGGTCGTTGGAGTCCCAGCCCAAAACGACGTCGCAGAACCCCATGCCGCCATCGAGCGCGCCGCTGAACTTGTCGATGTGCAGGTACTTGCCGCGCAGGACACCGTCGATGTCATGGACGCCGACCTTGACGTGGCGCAGGCCACGCTCCTGCAGGATGCGGCGCGCATCGGCAGCCGTCCGGACCTGACGCGGTTCCATTCCTTCTCCCCTCGTGACGAGGCCAGACTAGAGCACATTCCGTCTGGCTGGAATCAGCCAGACGGAATGTGCCCTGTGGAACAGACATCTCCTGCACGCGCGTTCCCGATTTGATGGAACCGCGCGCGGTTCCATCAAATCGGGAACCGCTCTAGCTGCTGAGGTAGCGCGGAAGCCAGAGGGCAATGTCGGGGATGATCGCGATGGCCATGGTGAAAAGCGCCATGATCAGCAGATAGGGCAAGGTCACCTTGGCGATATAGCCCAGCCCGTCCTCGGTGAGGCCCTGGATCACGAACAGGTTGAAGCCAACCGGCGGCGTGATCTGCGACATCTCGACCACCAGCACCAGGAAGATGCCGAACCAGATCGGCTCGAAACCGGCCGCCTTCACGATCGGCATGACGATGGGCAGGGTCATGACGATCATGCTGAAGCCGTCGAGGAAGCAGCCCAGGATCAGGTAGAAGACAATCAGGGCCGCGATCAGCATGAGCGGCGACAGGCCGAGGCTGGAGACGAAGTTCGCGACGGCGGCGGGAATGCCGAGGAAGGCCGCGGCACTGCCCAGGATCGACGCCCCCAGCACGATCAGCGCGATCATGGCGCAGGTCTGGACGGAGCCGAAGGCGATGGCGCGCAGCGCCCCGCCCTTCAGCTCGCCTTGCAGGCCGGCGACGACCAAGGCGCCCAGCACGCCGACGGCCGCCGCCTCGGAGGGCGTGGCGAGCCCGCCATAGATCGAGCCCAGCACGCACAGGATCAGGAACACGATCGGTCCCAGCGCGCGGATCGAAGCGGCGAACTCCGCGGCCGACGCCACGCGAACCCTGCGCTCGGCTTGCGGCACCAGGCCGGGCCTGAGCGCGGTGTGGACCATGATCCAGGCCATGAAGCTCGCGGCCAGCAGGAAGCCCGGGATGAACCCCGCGGTGAAGAGCTTGGCGATCGAGACGTCGCCCAGGACGCCATAGATGATCAGGATGTTGGAGGGCGGGATCAGGAAGCCGAGGGTGCCGGCGCCGGCCAGCGAGCCGACGGCGACGTCCTTGGAATAGCCCCGCTTCGTCAGCTCGGAGAGCGAGATGCGGCCGACCACCTGGGTGGTGGCGGCCGACGAGCCGGAGATGGCGGCGAAGATCGAGCAGCCGATGACGTTCACGTGCAGCAGGCGGCCCGGCAGCAGCGCCGCCCACGGAGTCAGGCCGCTGAACAGGGATTGCGACAGCCGCGTGCGGAACAGGATCTCGCCCATGACGATGAACAGCGGCAGCGCCAGCAGCTCCTGCGTCGTCAGGATGTTCCAGGCGTACTGCGCCAGAAGCTTGTCGAGCGGGATGTCGCGGAAGACCGCCAGCAGCACCGTGCCGGTGACCGCGAGCGTCCAGCCGATCCACAGGCCGCCCGCCAGGAAGGCGAACAGCACCACGAACATGACGATGACGATTTCGAGCATCTCAGCCTACAGAGTCGCCAGGATCACTCGGCGACCGATGCCGCGCGCATGCTGAGATCCTCCAACGGCAGACCAAACAGGGCCTGGAAAAAGCGCGCCACGAACTGCAGGACCAGCAGGCAGATGCCGAACGTGACCAGCGCCTGCGGCACCCACAGCGGGCTTTCGCTGGAGATCGAGACCTGGCCGGACGAGAAGCTGCGCCAGGTGAAGTTGATCATGGCGAGGGCCAGATAGCCGGTGAAAGCCATGCCCAGCGCCGCCAGCACCGTCTCCATCCAGCGCCGGGTCGCGGGCGTGACGCGGGCCAACACCAGGGTGACCCGGATATGGCCGCCGGCGCGCAGCGTCATGGCGGCGCCGAAGGTGAAGGCTGCGGCCATCAGGTAGGAGCTGTATTCCCAGGCGACCGGAATATCGGCCGGTACCCAGGGGAAGATGTCGGACAGCGCCCGGACCAGCACCTCGCCCAGCATCAGGCAGGTGAGCGCCACGAGGCACATCGCCCCGAGCCAACCGTCGAGCCGGCCGAGCCTGTCGACGCCGTCGAGGAACGAACGCAGGGGCCGGGGCGCCCCTGCGTTCGGGTTGGCGCCGCGCGCGCTCACGCGCGCTTCATCTCGACGAGGTAGGCCTTGATCGGCTTCTCGGCGGCCGGCACGCGCTTGATGAACTCCGCGATCATCGGCGCCGTCTTCTGGCGCAGGTCGGTCATCATCGGCGGCGGCGGCACCACGAGCTGCATGCCGCCGTCGGTCAACTTCTTCTTGCTGTCGTCATCGGCCTTGAGCGACGTCTGCCAGAAGTCCGGCTCGAGCTTCTTGGCCAGCTCGACGATGGCCTTCTGGTTGGCCGGAGAGATCTTCTTCAGCGTGTCGTTGTTGATCGTGACGATCTGGGACGACCAGGCGTGGTTGGTCTGGTGGAAGAACTTCAGGAACTCCCAGAACTTGCCGTCGACGCCCGACACCGCCGAGGTCGACACGCCCGAGACGGCGCCCGACGACAGTGCGGCGATAGTCTCGCCCCACGGGATCAGCGCCGGCGCCATGCCGATGGCGCTGCACATGTCCTGGGCGTTCTTGTCGGGAACGCGGATCTTGATGCCCTTGAGGGCATCGAGCGATTCGCACTTGACCTTGAGATGCAGGTACTGCGTCGGCCACGGCACCATGTAGAGGATGGTCTGGTTGTTCTTGAGCGCCACCTTCTCGTATTCGGGCCTGAGGTATTTGTGCAGCACCTTCAGCTCCTCCATGTTGTTGGAGATGAAGGGGATGCCCTCGACGCCCATGATCGGCTCGTCGCCGATCTGCTGGATGTTGAGGATGTCGGCCATCGGCACCAGCCCGTCGCGCACCGCGCGCAGCTGCTCGGGGCCCTTGAAGCCGAGCTGACCGCCCGACTTCACGTCGATCTCGACGGCGCCGGAGGTCCCGGTCTTGACCTCAGCGGCGAACCTCTTTGCGTTGATCGTATGGAAATTGCCGTCCGGCCACACGGTGGCCAGCGGCAGCTTCAGCGTCGGCGCCTGCGCGATCGCCGGCGCGCCCAGCATCACCGCGCCCATTCCCACGCCCGCCTTCAAGGCGTTCCTGCGTCCCAGTTTCATCGAAAACCCCATTGGCTAGTTGATTCCCCGGACCCCACTACTCAGCCGCCGCTACTCAGCAGCGCGCGGCGGCTTATAGGCGTAAACCGTCTCGGCTGTCTCCTGCGAGATAAGCCCGTCGGCCAGATCGTTGGCGACCTGTATGCGATCGCGCTCCGCCGGCATGCCGATACCGGCGCCGCCCGGCGTCATGACCACCAGCCGGTCGCCGGGCGGAATGAGCTGGAAGCCCTTGCCTTTCAGCGTCTGGCCCGACTTCAGCGCGACGAAACCCGCCTCGCCATCCCGGCCGCCATCGCGGCCGCGCGGCGGATAGTCAATGCGGTCGAACGCCGCTAACAGGTCGAACGGCTCGGCGATGCCGCTCTCGATCTCCATGATCTGGCCCAGCCCGCCGCGGGTCCGGCCGGCGCCGCCCGAATCGGGGCGGAATTCCTTGCGCCAGAAGATCAGCGGCGTCTGGGTCTCGGCGATCTCCACTGGCGTGCCGCGCACGCCGCTGGGATAGGCGGTGGCCGACAGCCCGTCCTTGTCGGGACGCGCGCCGGTGCCGCCGTTGGAGGTGATGGCCATGCCGAAGCCGTAGTTGCCGCCCTCGCCGCCCTTCACATGGCCGCGCACATTGATGTTCCACAGGCACGACGTGCCCTCGGCCGGCACGCGGTCCGGCACGACCTGGCGCAGGCAGCCGAAGGTGACGTCGGGCAGCATCTGGCCGATGACGTGCCGCGAGGCGACCGCGCTGGGTTTCGGTGCGTTGAGGATGGAGTCGGCCGGCGCCGACACGGTGAGCGGCTCGAGCGAGCCGGCATTGTTGGGAATGTGGGTCGCCACCACACAGCCCAGCCCGAACACCGTGTAGGCCGTGGTGTAGGCATGCGGCACGTTGATGCCGCGCTTGGAAACCGGCGACGTGCCGGCGTAATCGACATGGATGCCGCTGTCGGAGATGGTCAGCGTGGCCTTGAGCGTCACCGGCACGTCGTAGCCGTCGACGGTCATGGCGTTGTGCCAGGTGCCCTTGGGCAGCTTGGCGATCTCGGCCAGCACGGCCTCGCGCGAGCGGGCGATGATGTGATCGCCGAGCTGGTCGAGTGACTCGATGCCGAACTCGTCCATCATCTCGACCAGGCGGCGGGCGCCGACGTCGTTGCAGCCGGCCAGCGAGTAGACATCCCCCTCGGTGTCGACCGGCAGGCGGGTGTTGGCGCGGATCATCGCCATCAGGGTCTCGTTCGGCTCGCCCTGGTCGAACAGCTTCAGCATCGGGATGTAGAGGCCCTCCATGAACACGTCGGTGGCGTCCGGACCGAAGCCGATGCCGCCGATGTCCATGAGATGGCTGGTGCAGGAGAACAGCGCCACAAGCCTGTCGTTGCGGAAGCAGGGCGTGGTGATGACGAAGTCGTTGAGATGACCGGTGCCCATCCACGGGTCGTTGGTGATGTAGGCATCGCCCGGCTTCATCGTCTCGACCGGGAAATGGCGCAGGAAATGCTTCACCGATTCGGCCATCGAATTGACGTGGCCCGGCGTGCCGGTGACGGCCTGGGCCAGCATGCGGCCTTCCAGGTCGAACACACCGGCGGAGAGGTCGCCGCATTCGCGCACGATCGGGCTGAAGGCGGTGCGCATCAAGGTCTGCGCCTGCTCCTCGACCACGGCGATCAGGCGGTTCCACATGATCTGCAGGTCGATCAGGCCGACGCTGTTGGACTGGCTCATGCTTTCCTCACGCGTCCTTGCGGTCCATGACGATACAGCCACTGGCATCGATATGCGCGGCAAAACTGGCCGAAATATAGGTCGATGTCTCGTCCTCGGCGACGATCGCCGGGCCCGGGAAGGCGCTGCCCGGCGGCAGGGCTTCGCGGCGATAGACCGGGACCTCGGTGGTGCGGCCGCTGCGGCCGTCGAAGACCGGCCGCTTGCCAACCGGCTTGGGCGACGGCACGGCAGGGGCGGCCCCCTGCTTGGCCGGCAGCTTGGCCTCGGTCGAGACCTGGACCGACCAGCTCAGAATCTCGATGGCGGCGTTGGGGATGTGGCGTTCGAACAGAACGGCGTAGTCGCGCTCATAGGCCTCGCGCAGCGCCTGAGCGTCGGACGCCTGCAGGGGTCGCGGCGGCAGTTCGACGACGATCTCATGGCCCTGGCCGACATAGCGCATGAAGGCCACGCGGCGCTCGAAGGTCGCCATGCCGCGCGCACCGGCCGCCACCAAGGCCGTGGCCTCCTCGCTCATCTCCTCGAGAAGCGCGCTGCCAACCGCAGCATCGAAAGCGTCGAGCCGCATGTAGCGGCTGCGCACCAGCTCGTAGGAGACCGGCGCCGCGAGGAAGCCCACCGCCGAGCCGACGCCGGCATTGGGCGGCACGATCACGCGCTTGACGCCGATCTTCTCGGCGACTCGCGCGGCATGCAATGGCGCGCCGCCGCCGAAGGCGATGAGATTGTACTGGTTGACCACGGCGCCGCGCTCGACGGCGTGCACACGCGCCGCACTGGCCATGTTCTCCGACACCATCTCGTAGACGGCATAGGCCGCCATGTCGGTCGACAGGCCGAGGCCCTCGGCGACGTCGCGCTCCAGCGCGCCCTTGGCCTCATCGAGATCGAGCTTGATGCTGCCACCGGCAAAGTCGTGCGGATCGATGGTGCCCAGCACGACGTTGGCGTCGGTCACCGCGGGGTGCGTGCCGCCGCGGCCGTAGCAGGCCGGACCGGGCTCGGCACCGGCGCTCTCCGGTCCCACCGTCACGCGCTTCAGGGCATCGAGGCGCGCGATCGAGCCGCCGCCCGCGCCGATCTCGACCATCTCGATGACCGGGATGCGCACAGGCAGCCCCGATCCCTTGAGGAATCGTGCGGCGCGATCGACCTCGAACAGTCGCGCGGTATGCGGCTTGTAGTCGTCGATCAGGCAGATCTTGGCCGTGGTGCCACCCATGTCGTAGCTGAGCGCCCGCGCCTCGCCGGCGCGGGCCGCCACTTGTGCTGCAAAAATCGCGCCTCCGGCCGGGCCCGATTCGACCAGCCGCACCGGATAGCGCCGCGCCGTGGCGATGGCGGTGAGACCGCCGCCCGACGTCAGGAGATAGATCATGCCCGTGAATTTCTCCGCCGCGAGGGCGGCCTGCATGCGCTCGAGATAGGAGTCCATCAATGGCTGAACATAGGCGTTGGCGACCGCGGTCGAGGTGCGCTCGTACTCGCGCACCTCGGGGCAGGCCTCGCTCGCCAGTGTGATCCACAGGCCGGGCAGCTCTTCCTTCAGGATGTCGCGCGTGCGCCGTTCGTGCGCCGGATTGGCGTAGGCGTGCATGTAGGCGACGGCGACGCTTTCCACGCCGTCGGCCTTGAGCCTGCGCGCGGCGTCGCGCACGGCCTTCTCGTCGAGCGCCAGGCGGACCTGGCCGTGCACATCCATGCGCTCGGGCACCGTGAAGCGCAGCGCCCGCGGCACCAGCGGCCTGGGCTTCTCGATGGCGAGGTCGTACTGGTCGTAGCGGCTCTCGTTGGCGATATCGAGCACATCGCGAAAGCCCTCGGTGGCCAGCAGCGCCGTGCGCGCGCCGCGCCGCTCGATCACGGCGTTGGTGGCGAGCGTCGTGCCGTGCACGAACACAGCGACGTCGCCGAAGCCGCGCCCGGCATCGGCCAGGATCAGCCGCACACCGTCGAGAACCGCCTGCTCGGGCCGCTGCGGCGTGGTCAGCAGCTTGCGCGTCAGCCGCTTCCCGCCCTCTTCCAACACCACGTCCGTGAACGTGCCGCCGATGTCGACGGCAATCCGCAAATCCCTGACCACCTTGAATCCAGACCCATATCCTGCAAAACGGGCGCGACCGTAGACCGGCGCCCCCTGCGTTGCAATTCGCAGGCCAGGATGCCTATGGTCGCAGCGTGACGGCCACGGCCCCGACTTTGCGGGCGCGACTCTACGCCCTGCTGCGCTACAGCGACCCCACACCCGCCGCCCGCCAGGTCCGGGTGGCCCACCTGATCGTGCTCGGCATCGGCCTGTTCTCCGTGATCCTGCTGTCGGTCGACGGGCTGCATGGGCAGGTCCGACAGGTCCTGCGCATCGTCATCTGGACCGTCACGTTCATCTTCTTCGTCGAGTACCTGACGCGCCTATGGGTCGCACCGGAAACGCCGCGCTACGATCAGGATTCGCCGGCCAAGGCGCGGCTGCATTGGGCTGTGTCGATCCAGGGACTCATCGGCTTGCTGGCCGTCCTGCCGGCCTTCATGTTGTTCGGCGGCTACGCCATCACTGGAACGGACGCCGCTTCGGTCTTCTGCATCCTCTGGATCCTCAAGGTCGGCCTGCACGCGCCGGCCTTCAGCACGCTCGCCCGCGTCGTGTCCAACGAGCGCGCGCCGATCGCCAGCGTGCTGATCCTGTTCGCCATCCTGCTGATGATAGCGGCTACCGCCGCGCATGTCTTCGAACGCGTGAAGCAACCCGAGCAATTCGGTTCGCTGCCGGGCGCCATGTGGTGGGCGGTCGTCACCCTGACCACGACGGGCTACGGCGACGTCGTGCCGTTGACGCTGGGTGGCCGCCTCATCGGCTCTCTGCTGATGATCTCGGGCATCGCCGTGCTGGCCTTGATGACCGGCGTGCTCGCCACCGGCTTCGCCCAGGAGGAGCGTCGGCGCGAGTATCTGCGGGTATGGGAGCAGGTGGCGCGCGTGCCGCTGTTTGCTTCGCTGGGCGTCGTCACCCTGTCGGAGATCGTGGGCAAGCTGCGCACCCGCTACTACCCGCAGCGCATCACCGTGGTGCGCCGCGGTGATCCCGGCGATTCCATGTTCTTCATCAGTAGCGGCGAGGTCGAGGTCCGCCTGCCGAACGGCGGCTCGGTGCGGCTGGGCGAAGGCGCGTTCTTCGGCGAAATGGCGCTGCTCGAGCGCCAGCCGCGCTCGGCGACGGTATCGACGACGCGGCCGACCACGCTGCTGGTGCTCTACGCCAGCGACTTCTACGAGATCGCCTCGCACATCCCCAAACTCGCCGAGGCGGTCGAAATCGAGGCCAAACGGCGGCGCGAGGAGAACCTGGAACGCCAGGCGGCCGGCAGGCGATGACAAGACGCCGTTCCGGGACCATTGGCCGGGCCCGCCCGTTGGGCTATATCGCGCCTCGTCACGCGGCCTAGCCCCGGCCCGGCCGCCCAGCAACGAAAGCCCCCGATGTCGTCCATTACGCCCATCATCCTGGTTGGAGGCTCCGGCAAGCGCCTGTGGCCCCTGTCGCGCGAAAGCATGCCCAAGCAGTTCGTGCCGCTTCTGGGCAAGCAGTCGACCTTCCATCAGACGCTGCTGCGGGTCGCCGACCGCGGCCTGTTCGGACGGCCGGTGATCGCGACCAATGATTCCTATCGCTTCATGGCCGAGCAACAGGCCAAGGAGATCGGCGTCGAAATCGACATCGTCGTCGAGCCCGAGCGGCGCGATTCGGGGCCGGCCATGGCAGCCGCAGCGGCCTATGCCCGCACGCAGGGCGCCAAGGCGGTCCTGGCCATGGCGTCCGACCACATGGTGATCGGCGTCGAGGAATTCCGCGCCGCCTGTCGCGAAGGGCTCGCCGCGGTGCAGCGCGGCGGCATCGTCACCTTCGGTATCCCGCCCACCGAGCCCAAGACCGGCTACGGCTATATCCGGCCAGGTGGCGAGCGGCTCGGCGAGGCGCAGAAGGTCACGGCCTTCGTCGAGAAGCCCAACGCCCAGACGGCGCTGCGCTACATCGCCGAGGGCCTGTTCTGGAACGCGAGCTACTTCCTGTTCGCGCCCGAGGTGCTGCTGTCGGAGATGGCGCGCTTCGAGCCCGCCATGGCCGCGGCCGCCGAGGAAGCGGTGGCCAAGGCCAAGAAGACGGGCTCGACGGTGTTCCTGGATGCCGAGGCCTTCAAGAAGGCGCCGGCCAAGTCGATCGACTACGCCGTCATGGAACGCACCGACAAGTGCTGGGTGGTGCCGGCCAGGTTCCGCTGGTCCGACCTCGGCACCTGGGATGCCCTGCTCGACGTCGGCGAGGCCGACAGCGCGGGCAACGTCACCGAGGGTCCGGTCGAGATCGACCATGTGCGCAACTCCTATGTCCGCTCGGACGGGCCGCTGACGGCGGTGATCGGCGTCGAGGAGGTGGTGGTGGTGGCGATGAACGACGCCGTCCTGGTTGGCCATCGCGACAACCTCCCGCGCCTGAAGGACGTCGTGCAGCGCATGTCGGACGGCAAGCACAAGGCCGCCACCGAGCATGCCGTAATGCACCGGCCGTGGGGCAGCTACCAGGACATCGACCGTGGCGAGCGCTTCCGCGCCAAGCGGCTCACCGTCAATCCCAAGGGCAAGCTCAGCCTGCAAAGCCACAAGCGCCGCGCCGAGCACTGGGTCGTGGTCAAGGGCACGGCCGAGGTCACGCTCGACGGCAAGATCATGACCCTGCACGAGAACGAATCGATCTACATCCCGATGGGCGGCATCCATCGCCTGGCCAATCCCGGCAGCGAGCCGCTCGAGGTGGTCGAGGTCCAGACCGGCGACTATCTCGAGGAAGACGACATCATCCGCTACGAAGACATCTATGCCCGCGTCTAGCGCGGGCTTCGGCGCCCACCACGAATGGGGCACGCTGCGCGAGGTCGTGATCGGCATCTCCCCGGCCGAGGACTTCGTGATCTTCGAAGAAGAGTCGATGCGCTGGATGGTGGAGGACGTGCGCGACTTCTGCCGCCGCAACGCCGGCCGCCGGCTGATCGACATCGACGCCGACTGGGCCAAGCGTTGCGAGCGCCAGGTCGATGCGCTGGCCGAGTTGGTGGCCCGCGAGGGCGTCGTCGTGCATCGGCCGGAACGCCTGCGCGATCCCGAGCGCACCTTCCTCGCGCCCAACGGCGAGGGCGCCCAGATCTTCCCGCGCGACGGCATGATCGTGATCGCCGACCACGTGATCGACGCCTCGCTACGCCTGCTCTGCCGCCAGCGCGAGCGCTATGGGCTGAGGCCGGTCATCCAGCAGATGGTGCAGCAGCGCGGGGCCCGCTGGTCGAGCGTGCCGCTTGGCTCGCCAGGCTGCGTCGACGGCCCCTTCCTGGAGGGTGGTGACGTGCTGCTGAACGGCCGCGAGATCTATGTCGCCATCTCGGGCTGCGCCTCCGACCTGGCCGGCATCGACTGGCTGCAGGCGCTGCTGGGCGACGGCTACCGGGTGATCCCGGTAGCCTTGAAATCGAACGTGCTGCACCTCGACTGCTGCCTGTCGCTGGTCAAACCAGGCCTGCTGATCTGGTGCCCCGAAAAGTTCATAGATGGCCTGCCGAACGCGCTGCGCGACTGGGACAAGATCGCCGTGTCGGCCGCCGAGGCCAATCTGCTCGCCACCAACGCGCTGATCCTCGAGCCTGGCCGCGTCGTCGTCGATTCAGGCAATCCCCGCGCAATCGGCGAACTGCGGCAACGTGGGATCGACGTTATCCCAATCGACTTCGACGGGCCGATCGGCTACGGCGGCGGCCTGCGCTGCGCGCACCATCCGCTGCTACGCGAGAGCGTGCTCCACTAACATCTGCTTCCAGACTTATCGACGTCGGAAACGCAGGGCCTCACGCGCCGCGCTTGGGGGTACGGTCGAAGACGATGGGCTTGCGCCGGTTCAGCCGCTTGTTGATGTGGACGCCCAACGAGCGCACCAGCATCGCCACCTGGCCGCCGACGAAGCGCAGCAGGACCAGGGCAAAGCGCGCGGGCGACATCTCACCGCCGCGGATGAAGTTGTGGCCGGCGCGCAGGAAGGTGGTAGCGCAGAACAGGACCCAGGCCAGGGTCACGAAGAACAGCGTCAGGAGCAGCGGCACCAGGGACGGCGCCAGCAATCCCGCCAGCAGGCCCGACACGACACCAACCAGCAGCACCGGCTGGTTGAGCGACATGCAGAGATGCAGGAGCGCGGCGGCCTTCGATGACGGCGTGATGTCGCGGTTCCTCAGGATCGGCCAGACCATGCGCAGCCCGACGTGCCGGAAGCCGTCCTGCCAACGCTGCTGCTGGCGCAGCCAGGTCTTGGTGTCGGCCGGCAGCTCGCCCGGCACCGGCACGCTGGTCAGGAACAGCGCCCGCCAGCCCTTGACCCAGCCGCGATAGGTGAGGTCGAGGTCCTCGGTGACGGTGTCGCCCTTCCAGCCGCCGCCGGCCTCGATGGCGGCGCGCTGCCAGATGCCGCAGGTGCCATTGAAGGGCAGCGGATGGCCGGCCCAGCAGCGGGTCGCCTGCTCGATCCCGAGATGGGCGTCGAGGGTCACCATCTGCATCTCGGTGAGTGCATTCTCGTGCGGATTGAGGAAATCGAAGCGCGCCTGGACGAACGCCCAGTTGAGATTGGCGAAGAACGGCCGCATGCAGATACGCAAGAAGTCGGGCGACGGCACGTAGTCGACGTCGAAGATCGCGAAGTAGTCGTGCGGCGTCTGCTGCATGGCCTCATGCAGGGCGCCGCCCTTGAAGCCCGAGCGGTCGGTGCGCTGCAGAGCGACGATGTCGAACCCTTTCGCCTTGAGCTCGGCCACCACGGTGCGGGTGAGCTCGGCGGTCTCGTCGGTGCTGTCGTCGAGCACCTGGATGTGCAGCTTGTCGCGCGGCCAGTCGAGCCGGGCTGCCGCCTCGATGCCACGCCGCAACACGCCGCCTTCGTTGAAGGACGGGATCTGCACCACGACATGCGGCAGCTCCGAATCGTGCGGCAACGGCGTGGCCAGCAGCTCCTCCTCGCGGCGCAGCCCCCGCTCCTTCAGGCGATGGTGCAGGACCACCATGTAGAGCAGGCTGCCGACGAAGGCCGCCAGCAGCAAGCAACACCCCGCGAAGACCGCGGCGACCAGCAGCGCCAGGGTGGCGACGATAGCCATCACGTGCCTGCCTTGGGCGTGCGGTTGAACTCGGTCTTGCGCCCGAACACGGCGCCGACGATCGGGCCAGCGTTGGCGGCGGCAAGATAGACGATCAAGGCCGGCACACTGGCCGCCGTGACGAGGTAACGCCCGAGGCCGCCACGCTTCAGCCGTCGCCAGGCACCGAGGGTCATGCCGAACAATACCGCCAGCATGGCGATGAACCATAGCCACAACAGGAAGCGGAAGAAGACCGGCAGATGGCCATGGCCGATCGCAGACAGGACCAGCACAACGATGCTCACGGCCAGCACTGGGAAGATGAGCTGCTGGCCGAGCGCCACGGTGGTCGTGAACTTGGCCTCGCCCGACCAGTCCGAGCTCCAGATCGGGCCGAGCAGCTTGCGCGCGACCTGCATGAAGCCTTTGGACCAACGGCTCTGCTGAGCGCTGAAATCGTCGAGCTTGGCCGGCAGCTCGCCGACCACGTGCGGTTCCATGAGGAAGACGCCGTGCCAGCCCTTGAGCGACGTGCGGAGCACCAGGTCGAGGTCCTCCGACAGGGTGTCATGCGACCAGCCGCCCGCCTCCTCGACCGCGGCGCGCCGCCAGATGCCGCCGGTGCCGTTGAACTGGAAGGGCACGCCGCGGCGGGCGCGGACATCCTGCTCGACGGCGAAATGGGCGTCCTGCATCAGGCGTTGCGCACGCGTGAGCCAGTTCTTCTCGCCGTTGCCCCATTCGATGCGGGTCTGCACGAAGGCGGCGCGCGGCTCGGCCAGCAACGCCGCCATGGCGCCGCGCAACCAGCCCGGCTCCGGCACGAAGTCGGCGTCGAACACGACGACATAGGGCGCATCGCAGAGCTTCAGGCCCTCGGCCAGGGCGCCGGCCTTGAAGCCGCTGCGGTCGTCGCGCTGGATATGGGCGACGTCGACGCCGTCACGCTTCAGCCGCGCCACGGAGTGAACGGCGATGTCGGAGGTGATGTCGGTGCTGTCGTCGAGGAGCTGCACGACGAGCTTGTCGCGCGGCCAGTCGAGGGCGGCGGCGGCGGCAAGCACGCGATCGATCACCACCGGCTCGTTGTAGACCGGGATCTGCACCAGCACGCGCGGCAGCTCGTCCGGCGGGGCCGGCAAGGAACCGTCCGCCGCCGGCAACTCGATCGACCAGTAGATCAGGTAGAGGAAGTAGCCGGCGATGACGAACTGGATGGCCAGGCAGAGGAAGGCGATGAGGTCGATGGCCGAGAGCAGCACGGCTCAGCCGGTCAGTGGTAGTGGATCGGCACGTCGAAGCAGCGGCCGTCCTCGATGTGAAGGCGGCGGGAGGCGACGTCGAAAATGCGCTCGTCGTGCGTCGACAGCACGACGGCGCACTTGGCGCGCATGGCGAGGTCCTTCAGCTGGTCGACCACCAGTCGGCCGGCGACGCGGTCGAGCGCCGAGGTCGGCTCGTCGGCGATGATGAGATCGGGCAGGCCGATCATGACACGGGCGATGGCGACGCGCTGCTGCTGGCCGCCCGAGAGCTCGTCGGGCCAGGCCGCGGCCTTGTCGCCGAGGCCAAGCAAAGTGAGCAGATGGCGGGCGCGCGGCTCGTCCCACTTGGGATCCGACAACGGCGTGGTGGAGACGCCGGCGATGACGTTTTGCAGTGCCGTCAGAGAGGACAGGAGATTGCGCTTCTGGAACAGGAAGCGCACGCGGTTGCGCAGCACGTCGAGGTCGCGGCCGCCCAAGCCCACGATATCGGTGCCGAGCAGGCGCAGCTTGCCCTCCGACGGGCGGCGCATGGTGCCGAGGATGGTGAGCAGGGTCGTCTTGCCCGAGCCCGACGGGCCAGTGACGATCACCAGCTCGCCCTCGCGCACCTGCATGTTGATGTCGAACAGCACGTCGGCCCGCTGCGGCCCCTCGCCGTAGTGGTGATGCACGTCGATCGCCTCGACGATCGGCGGGCCGAAATTATGGGTGGCGTCGGTCGGCATGGTCACTCGAACAGCATAATGGGATCGACCTTCCACAGGCGGCGGATGGCGAACAGGCTCGACACCACCGTCATGATCATGCAGGCGACCAGGGCGACCGTCATCTCGCGTAACCCCATCGACATACCGAGGTGCATAGCCGCCTCGGTGACGCCGTAGACCAAGCGCGCCAGGGCAAAGGACACGACGAAGGCAGGCGTGATGATCGCCGCACCGATCTGGCCGATCATGAACAGGAAGAACCACCAGTCGTATCCCAGGCTCTTCAGGATGGCATATTCGGGCAGGTAGAAGCGGATGATCTGGTACTGGGCGTAGTAGATGAACACCATGCCGATCATCACGCCCATGATGAAGCCGAGATCGGTGATGTAGCCGACCGGCGTCTCGCGCGACCAGTAGACCCGCTCGCGTGCCTCGAATTCGCGCTTGTCGATGGCCTCGCCGCGGCCGACCAGGGTGCGGTTGAGCTGCTCGCGCACCGCATTGATGTCGGCGCCGGGCGCCAGATGGATCGAGATGAAGGCCGGACGGTCGGACCACCAGTTGCCGAACACCTCGGCCATGGTCTCTTGGCTCATCATGATGGCGCCGTCGTTCAGCACGTTCGGTCCGACGGCGAAGGTGCCGACGGCAAACAGCTGGCGCAGCAGGCCGCGATTGTCGGGTGGTCCCAACACCGTGTATTGGGAGCCGCTGTCGGCCTCGGCGGCGAGATTGCCGAAATAGGGCCGCGAATCGCGGTCGAACAGGATGCGCCGCGTTTCCCTGAGCTTGTGCAGGTTCTCCTTGAGGCCGGGCACGTCGACCGCGGGCTTCTCCGGATCGACCGCATACCAGGCGAGCCGGCGCGAGGTCGGCATGCCGGCATGGCTGAGCGACATGACGCCGAACCAGAACGGCGAATAGGACGCGACCGAGGGATTGGTGGCGATGATGTCGGTCACCGCCACGGGCACCTCGGCATGCAGCTGCATCGACTTGAAGCCGTAGGGCACGATGATGAGGTCGCCCGACACCATGCGATGCAGGCGCACCGACGATTCATACACCGCACGCTCGATGCCGAGCTGGGCGAAGATCACCAGCAGGCTGGCTGTGACGCCGCCCAGCGACAGCAACGTGCTGGTGCGCTGGCGCTTGAGCTGCTGGGCGCCCAGCGGCATGGTCGTCGAGGTGCGGGCGGCTGCCCGCACTGCAGCCATCGAGAAGTTGGGCCGCCAACGTCCGATCCGCGCCACGCGCGCCCAAAGGCGCGACAACCGATGCCGCAGCCCCGGTACGTCAGGCAGCGTGACGGCCATCAGAGGAAGGTGACGCGCGTCTCGCGCCCCAGCACCGGGGGCATGCTGGACGGGTCGTCGATCTTGATTTCAACCTGGACGACGCGGGCATCGGTCGACGAACCGCCGTCCGGCTCGACGCGCTGCATGCGCTTCACCGTGGGCGCGATACGCTCGATCGTGCCCTTGTAGACGTCGTTGTTGCCGCGGAAGGTCACGTCGACCTTGCCGCCACGCTTGAGGCGGCCGACATGCAGCTCGTCGACATCGGCCAGCACGCGCAGCTGGTCCATGTCGACGACCTTGACGATGCCGCCGGGCGACACGCGCTCGCCCTGCCGCGAGAAGATCTGGACGACGACGCCGTCGAGCGGTGAGCGCACCAGGGCGTCTTCGATGGTGCGCTTGGCGCTGTCGACGCGGGACTGGTTGTTGGCGAGGTCGATCTCGTACTGCGCCAAGTCGTTCTCCAGGGTCGTCTTCATCAGCGCGAGCCTGACCTTCTGCCGCTCGAGTGCCTGCTCGGCGATCGCCGTCTCGATCTCGCGCTGATCGGGCGGCTTCCCCGAGCGAGCCCGCTGCAGGGCGTCGAGCTTGTTCTGCTCGATCGAGGACTTGAGGGTCGCCTCCTGTAGGGCGATCTCGGAGAGCCGCGTGCCCTTGAGCACGAAATCATGCATCTGCTTCAGCTTGACCAGGTCAGCCTCGGCCATGCGCAGGGTCACGTCGGCCCGGGCGTAGTTGGAGAGGACCGCGAGGACCTCGCCCTTCTTGACCTTCTGGCCGTCCTTGACGCGCAGCTCGACCAGCACGCTGCCGCCGGACGGATCGCCGGCGACGACGGCCGTGCCTTCCGGCGCGTCGGTATAGCCGCGGGCAATCAGCGGCGGCGCTGCGGGCTTGGCCGAGTCCTGGGCACTGCTGGTCTGCCGGCTGGGCATGACCCACAACGCGACGCCGGCGACAGCGACCAGGACCGCCAACCCGATGGCACCCCACCTGAATTTCTTCGCTCGAGCCATTGCGAATTCTACCAAAAAACTGCCGGGAGCGCTCGCAAAGCCATCAGAACGTTGTCGTGAGGGGGATGTTACCCCTGGCGATACCGATGATGGAGAACGTCCGGTAGATGGAGGTCAGGATCTTGTCGTACTCGTAGAGCGGCGCGTTCGTGACATAGATCACGTCCCGGGCCTGCAAGCCGAACTGCTGTGCGACAAAAATAGACACCGGTTGAAACAGGTCCAGCCGGAAAACCCGCCCACGGGCCGTCGGGTTGGTCTCCAGGTCGCCCATTCTGAACACATAAACGCCCGTTTTGTTGGCGCGCACGTCGGACAACCCGCCGACCTGGCCCAGCGCCTCGAGCAGGGTGAGGTTGTACTTGGTCATCTCGACGTTGCCCGAGCGCTGCACCGCGCCCAGCACCGTGAAGATCCGCGAATTGGGACGGACCACGATCTCGTCGCCCTTCTGTACGGCAATGTTACTGCCGGCCAACAAATCGGAGAATTGCGACGTCAGTATGACCTGACCATTTCGACGCACCACGACCTGGAGCTGGTTGGCCCCCGAGCCCGTGGCCGAGGCGAGCGGCCCGCCCGCCTTGTTGATGGCATCGACGACGCTGCGCACGTCCTCGAGCATCGACACGCGCCCGGGGCTCTTCACGTCGCCCGACACCATGACCGTATGGGTACGCGGCGCGTCGAACTCGACGATGACCTCCGGCTCTTGCACCTGACTGCCGAGCTGCTGGATGATGCGGCGCTCGATCTGGTTCAGATCCAGGCCGGCCACCTGCACGGTGCCGACAACCGGCACGTTGATCGAACCGTCCTCGCCGACGCGTTGAATGCCGAGATCGGCACTCTGCCCCTGGATGGTCGGGAAGATATTGCCGCCATAGCGTTCGAAGATGCGCACCCTCAGCGAATCGCCGGGGGCGACGGTCAAGCGTTGCGCGGGCGACAGCGAGCTGGTCATCGTCGTCGGCTTATCGGGGGTTGGCGGCTGGCGGTAGGCAACGACCGTGGTGGGCGTCAGATCGATGACGTCGAACGGCAAGGCCTCCGTGCTGGTCGTCTGCGCGCCACCCATCCATGGACCGTCGCCCGGCAACGCAGTGCATGCCGCCACGCCAAGGCCCATGCCGAGCGCAATAGCGAGGGGTCGCGCGGCGGCGCACAGCCGGCTCCAAATTGTCAAAATTCGATCCCCGTCTAGCAGTGGTAGCACGTCACGCGCCGCGCCGCGTTTCGTCCCATGATGTAGTCCAAGCCCGGCCAGTAATTAACCCGCGCGGCCGTGGGGGTGCAAGCGTTCCTCAACCGCGGCTGCGGGCTTTCGACGCAACCTCGCAGCCGCCTCCTCGACGGAATCGACGACTTCGAAGAGCTGGGTGAAGCCGCTGACCAGCAGGCAGTCGGCGGCAGCACCGGTGAACCGGCAGAAGGCGATGCGGGCACCCATCTCCTCGGCCCGGTGCAGGGCACGCGCGAACACACGCACACCGGCGGCGCTCATGTAGGTCACTTCGCTGCCGTCGACGATCGCGCCGGCGCCGGGATGAAGGGCGTCGACGATCAGGGTCTCGACCGAAGCCGAGGTCTCCGAATCGACCTGCTGGGGCAGCATGACGGTGGTGATGTTGTCCATGATGCTCGTCATCTCATACGTGTTTTCCGGCGGTGCCATCCCTGGCGGGCTGCCAGCCGGCCGCAAGGTTCGTGCCGCGCCAGTCGATGCGGTTGCGGCCGAGCCAGGCCTGTGCCGCCAGCAGCGGCGCCAGCGCCTCGCGCACCAATGCCGCCGCCCAGGCGCGCGGGCCGAACGGCAGGCCGCGGCCGGCGAGGAACCATGCCTCGGCGGCGAACCACGCGACGGTATGGAGGGCGACCGCCAGGGCAAGCCATAACGGTGCGGCGCCGGCGGCAAGCAGCGCCACGACCAGCGCGAGGCCCGATGCGAGCCAGCCGATCGCGGGCTCCAGCAGCACCAGCACCCTCACCTCGGGGCTGAGCTTCAGCCGCGTAGATCCCCAGCGGACCTGCCGCCGCCACACGTCCTGCCAGCGCCGGCCGCCGACGAGCAGCCGAGGCATGACGCGCGCCAGCCAGGTCGTCTGGCCAAGGCGGTCGCGCACCATGCGCACCACCGAATAGTCGTCGGCTAGATAGTTGAGGAAACCCTGATGGCCGCCGATGCGTTCCAGCACGTCCCTGGTGAGGATGGTCACGCCACCGGACGCCACCGGCATGCCCAGCCGGTCCGCCGCCATCAGGAACCGCGCCTGATGGCCGTTGATGTAGCTGCACTCCATCTCGGCCGCGAAGTTCTCCGGCCGATCGCCGGTCTTGAGCGCCAGCACGAGGCCCACCTTGTCGGACAGATGGGCGGCCGCCGCGGTGAGCTCGGAGAGCGTCAGGTCGATGCCCGCGTCGCACAGCGCGACGACCGGCCGGCTCGCCGCCTCAAGGCCCTTGCGCACGTTGTTGAGCTTGGGATTGAAGGTGTCGTCGCTGCCGACCAGGATCGGCGCGTCGGGCCATTCGACCCGGGCGCGGCCGACTGCCTCGTCATGCTCGGTGGTCACGCAGATCAGGACCTCGGCGCCGGCCCGCGACAGGTCGGCGAGGCGGCGCACGTAGGCCGGCGCAGCGTCACGCACGCCGACCATGGGGGCAACGATGCTGAAATCGGCCGCGCCGTGCCGCACCGGGTCGGCCGGCCGGCGCGAGCGGCCCAGCCCTGCACTTATCCACTGCACGAGCATCGTGGCCGCCCACCAGCCCAGCCCCGCCCAGAAGAGGATGCATGCCGCCATCGGCCATCACTCGCTCACCGAGAAGCGATGGATGTCGTCCTTCTCCATTGCCAGCGCCCGGTGGTAGGCGCGGATGACCACGCTCGGCTCGCCCTGGGCGCGGATGCGGCCGTCCTCGATCCAGATGGCGCGGTTGCACAGGCGGCGCACCTCGGCCGGCGAATGGGACACGAACAGGAGCGTGCCCTTGCGGCGGAAGCTGTCGATCCAGTCAAGGCACTTGCGCTGGAAGGCGGCATCGCCCACCGCCAGCGCCTCGTCGACGACCAGGATCTCGGCCTCGACATGGGCGCAGATGGCGAAGGCCAAGCGCGTGCGCATGCCCATGGAGTAGTGCTTGACCGGCTGCTCCATATAGTCGCCGATGCCGGCAAACTCGGCCATCGAATCGAACTTTTCCAGCACCTCGCCGCGCGACAGGCCCATCACCGCGCCGCCGATCATGATGTTCTCGCGTCCCGACAGCTCGGCGTCGAAGGTGGCGCCGAGCGCCAGCACCGGGGCGACGCGGCCGGTGACGCGCAGCTCGCCGTTGCTCGGCAGGGTCATGCCGCAGATCACCTGCAGCAGGGTCGACTTGCCGCAACCATTGCGGCCCAGGATGCCGATCGAATCGCCGCGACAGACGTCGAGGTCGATGTCTCGCAGCACCCAGAACGGCTTGTAGTAGGTCTTCCACGAGCCGAGCACGACTTGCTTCAGCCAGTCGCTGCGATGGGCGTAGAGCTGGTAGGCCTTGCCGAGGTGCCGGGTCCGGACGACGACCTCAGATGACGTCGACGATGACATTCCGGTACCTGTCGAAGAACCAATAGCCGAAGTAGAAGGTGAAGATCGACGTCGCCAGCATCCACAGGATGACCAGCGGGTTGGGGAACGTGCCGACCAGCACCAGGTCGCGCATCACCTCGACATAGGCAGTGAGCGCGTTGCCGTAGATCAGGATGTCCCACGGAAACCACATCTGGGAGTGCGAGAAGAAGATCGGCGTCATGAACATGAACAGCGGTACAACGTTGATCATCAGGTAGCCGGCATCACGCGTGAAGGCACCGATGGCGGACAGGAACCAGGACAGGCCCATCAGGAAAACCGCCAACGGTAGGAAGATCAGCGGCATGAACACGACCGTCCAGGGCAGGCCGCCCTTCACGGCGGCGACGCAGACCAGCATGACGATGGCGCCGATGCCGGTGTAGGCGGCGGCGCGCAGGGTCGAGATGACCGCCAGCATGTCGCTCGGGAAGATCGTCTGCTTGATGAAGTGGGCGTACTCGTGCAACAGCATCGGCGAGCGGTAGGCCATCTCCGAGAAGAAGTTGAAGACGATCAGGCCGGTGAAGATGAACAGGGCGTAGACTATGGGCTTCTGGCCCTGCTCGCCCACAAACGACATCTGCAGCTTGGTCGTGAACGCGAAGGTGTAGACCGCGATGGCGAACAGCGGCGCGACGACCGCCCATAGCCAGCCGCCGGCGGAGCCGGTGAAGCGCGAGGCGAGCTCGCGGCGCAGGATCGCCAGGACGATCTCCCGGTTGTAGCGCATCTGGAGCAACGGCTTGGCGAGGAACCGCTTGAAACGCTGCGATGGGTCGAGCGCCTCAACCACGATCTGCTTGCCGTTGACGACTTTCACCGACGGCATGAGCCGTGTCTCTCCTTCTCGCCTGTGCTGGTGAGCCCGGTAGGGATCGAACCTACGACCACCTGATTAAAAGTCAGATGCTCTACCGCTGAGCTACGGGCTCGCTCCGGCCTGGCGCGGAGGGCCGAAACCCCGCGCGGCGCCCGTATAAGATGAGCGGGGCGCCCGGTCAACGCGGCGCTCCGACCAGCGCCCCGGGCGGTCAGTCCTTCCTGAACTTGTCCTTCAGCCGCTGAAAGACCTTCTTGGACACGAACTGGGAGGTGTCGCCGCCCAGCCGGGCGATGTCCTTGACCAGCGAGGAGGAGATGAACTGGTGCCGGTCGGAGGCCATCAGGAAGATGGTCTCGATGTTGGGCTCCATGCGGGCGTTCATGTTGGCCATCTGGATCTCGTACTCGAAGTCCGAGACCGCACGCAGGCCGCGGATGATCACCGAGGCGCCGACCTCGCGGGCGAAATGGATCAGGAGCCCGTCGAACGGCGCGATCTGGATGCGCGCCTTGTCGGCCGCCGAGAAGTCCTCGATATCGTCCTTGATGATGTCGATGCGTTCCTGCAGCGAGAACAGCGGACCCTTGCCGATGTTGGTCGCCGGCCCGATCACCAGCCGGTCGACCAGCCTCAGCGATCGGCGCACCACTTCCATGTGCCCGCTGGTGACGGGATCGAACGTGCCCGGGTACACGCCGACGCGTTCTGACGCCATGTCTGCCCCCAACTTCCCCAGTGATGGTGCGCCCTGAGCGGCGGCGAAGTCTTAGCGACACGGGAGGTCCTTATCCACCGTTTGTTTCGGAATGGCCTTCGCCGTTGCCATTGCCGTTTTCGGCGCTGGCATCGTCCTCGCCGATGCGCACTGCAGACACCACGCGCTCGCCTTCGCTCACGTTGACGATGCGTACGCCGCGGGTGGCGCGACCCGCAATGCGAATTCCATCCACCGGGCAGCGGATCAGCGTGCCGCCGTCGGTCACCAGCATGATCTGGTCGTTGTCGAGCACGGGGAAGGCCGCCACGACTTCACCACCCCTCGCAAGGCTCATCAGTTCGACGCCCTTGCCGCCGCGGCCGGTCACCCGGTACTCGTAGGCCGAGGTGCGCTTGCCGAAGCCCGACGAGGCGACGGTGAGCACGAACTCCTCCTTGGCCTGCAGCTCGTCGAAGCGCTCCTGCGACAGGGTCGCCGCCGTCTCCTCGGCCGCTGGCGCTGCTTCCTCCTCGCCGTTCTCGACGGCGTTCTCGGCCTGCCGTTGTGCCCGCGACTGGCGCAGATAGCCCTCGCGCTCCTCGGTCGTGATGCCCTTGCCGCTGTCAAACAGCGACATCGAGATCACCTCGTCACCTTCGGCCAGGGCGATACCGCGCACGCCGGTCGAGGCACGGCTCTGGAACACGCGCACCGTCGCCACCGGGAAGCGCATGGCTCGGCCCTGGCGGGTGGCCAGCAGCACGTCCTGCTCCTCGCTGCAGACGCTGACGCCGATCAGCCTATCCCCGGCATCGTCGCCCTCGAACTTCATGGCGATCTTGCCGGTCTGGTTGACGTTGACGAAGTCGCTGAGCTCGTTGCGGCGCGCGCCGCCACGCGCCGTGGCAAACAGCACATGGAGCGTCGACCAGCTCGCCTCGTCCTCGGGCATCGGCATGACGGCGCTGATCGTCTCGCCCTCGCCGAGCGGCAGCAGGTTGACGAAGGCCTTGCCGCGCTGCTGCGGCGTACCCGATGGCAGGCGCCAGACCTTGAGCTTGTAGACGATGCCGCGGCTGGAGAAGAACAGCACCGGGGTGTGGGTGTTGGCGACGAACAGACTGCTGACAAAATCGTCCTCGCGCGTGGCCATGCCGGAGCGGCCCTTGCCACCGCGGCGCTGGGCGCGATAGGCCGAGACCGGCACGCGCTTGACGTAGCCGCCGTGCGTCACCGTGACGGCCACGTCCTCGCGCTGGATCAGATCCTCGATGTCCTGCTCGAACTCGTTGTCGACGATCTCGGTGCGGCGCGGCGTGGCGAACTGCTCCTTGATCTCGAGCAGCTCCTTGCGCATCAGCGCAAACAGCTTGTCGCGGTCGCCGAGCAGCTCGAGATAGCCCTCGATCATCTTGGCGACCTCGCCCAGCTCCTCGGCGATCTTGTCGCGCTCCAGGCCGGTCAGACGTTGCAGGCGCAAGTCGAGGATGGCACGGGCCTGGACCTCGGAGAGCCTGTAGTTGCCCTCGGTCGAAACCTCGCGCCCGGGCTCGGCGATCAGGAGGATCAGCGGCGCCACGTCGGAAGCCGGCCAATCGCGTGCCATCAGCCGCTCGCGCGCGACCACCGGGTCGGGGGCGCGGCGGATCATCTCGATCACCTCGTCGATGTTGGCGACGGCGATGGCGAGGCCGACCAGCACATGGGCGCGGTCACGCGCGTGGCGGAGCTCGTACTTGGTACGTCGCGTCAGGACCTCGGCACGGAAGCGGATGAACGCCTCCAGGAGCTCCTTGAGGCTCATCAGCCTCGGGCGGCCGCCGTCCAGCGCCAGCGCGTTGACGCCGAAGTTGGTCTGCAGCGGCGTGTAGCGATAGAGCTGGTTCAGCACGACGTCGGCCATGGCGTCGCGCTTCAGCTCGATCACCAGCCGCACGCCGTCACGGTCGCTCTCGTCGCGGACCTCGGCGATGCCCTCGACGCGCTTGTCGCGCACCACCTCGGCGATCCGCTCGTGCAAGCGCGCCTTGTTCTCCTGATAGGGGATCTCGGAGACGATGATCGATTCGCGGCCGCTGCGGCTCTCCTCGATCCGCGTCTTGGCGCGCATGATCAGCGAGCCGCGGCCGAGCTCGAAGCCGGCGCGGATGCCGTTGCGGCCGAGGATGATGCCGCCTGTCGGGAAGTCCGGCCCCGGCACGTATTCCATGATCTGCGGCATGGTGAGCTCGGGATTGTCGATCAACGCGCAGCAGGCATCGATCAGCTCGCCGAGATTGTGCGGCGGGATGTTGGTCGCCATGCCGACGGCGATGCCGCCGGCGCCGTTGGCCAGCAGATTGGGGTAGGCCGCCGGCAGGACCGTCGGCTCCTGTTCCCGCTCGTCGTAGTTCGGCTGGAACTCGACCGTGTCCTTGTCGATGTCGGCCAGCAACGTCTCGGCGGCGCTGGCCAGGCGTGCCTCGGTGTAGCGCATGGCTGCCGGCGGATCGCCGTCCATCGAACCGAAATTGCCCTGCCCCGAGATCAGCGGCAGGCGCATGGAGAAGTCCTGCGCCATGCGCACCATGGCGTCGTAGATCGCCGTGTCGCCGTGCGGGTGATACTTGCCCATCACGTCGCCGACGATGCGGGCGGACTTGCGGAAGGGGCGCGTCGAATCGTAGCCGCCTTCCTTCATGGCGTAGAGGATGCGGCGCTGCACCGGCTTCAGGCCGTCGCGCGCGTCGGGCAGCGCGCGCGCCACGATCACGCTCATAGCGTAATCGAGGTAGGAGCGGCGCATCTCCTCTTCGATGGTTATCGGCGCGATGTCGTGCGGCGGCTGAGGCGGCGGTGGGGGCGCGTCTGGGGGCGGCGGCGCCGGTGGAAGGGTCGTATCGTCGCTCACGGAAACCTGGTTTTGCTCGCTTTTGTGGCCCTGCCAGAGGGCCCGGCGGAACGAAAGTGCACCCTAGCAAAACGGCCCGCCAAGACCAACAAAAATCGCTCGCGAGACCGGACTTTAACTTATTGATTTTACTGACTAAATTGACGGTGAAAACGCCCCTCGAAAAGGCCCCGAAATGACCCCCAAAACAGCCCAAAAATCAGGCCTTTCGGCCCCTACGGTAGCGGTCTTCGACATGGGCGGCGTGCTGCTCGACTGGAACCCGCGGCACCTCTACCGCAAGCTGATTGCCGATCCGCAGGAGATGGAGCGCTTCCTGGCCACTGTAACCACCACGCCGTGGCACAACCTGCAGGATGCGGGCGGCGATCCAGCCGAGGCGACGCGACGGCTCAAGGCCGAGCATCCCGACCAGGAAGCCCTGATCGAGGCCTTCTACGGCCGCTTCGACGAGATGCTGGAATATCCCTTCCCCGAGATGGCAGACCTCGTCGAGCGGCTGCACGGGGCAGGAACGCCGCTTTACCTGCTGTCCAACGCGCCGGGCTTCCTCGACGCCTGGCTGCGCGGCCCCGGTCGGCGCCGGCATCGTTTCATCGGCCGCTTTCGCGACTACGTCGTCTCGGGCGCCGTGCGCTGCCTCAAGCCCGACGCGGCGATCTACGATCTGGTCTGCCGCACCGGCGGCTTCCAGCCCGGGCAGGCCGTGCTGATCGACGACAACCTGCCCAATGTCGAGGGCGCGCGCGCCTTCGGCATGCACGCCGTCCATCACCGTTCGGCGGCCGAGACAGTGGAAGCCCTGCGCACCCTCGGCCTGCCCGCGTGAAGTTGCCGACGGCCCTCGGCGACCTGCCGCAGCCGCTTTACTTCTTCGACGGCTATTGCGTGCTGTGCAGCGGCTTCGTCGCCTTCTGCCTGGCGCGCGACCCGGACGGCCGGCTGAAGTTCGCCAGCGCGCAGTCGGCGCTGGGTCGGCACGCGCTGACGGAACTCGGCCTGCCGGACGGCACGTTCGACCGGACGATCCTGCTTTTCGATGGTGACGAAGTGTATGTGCGGTCGGCCGCCGTCCTGCGCTCGCTGCGCCATCTTCGTGGACCGGTACGATGTCTTCAGCCTCTGCTTCTGATCCCGGCCTTCCTGCGCGATCCGCTTTACGACCTCGTCGCACGCAACCGATATCGCTGGTTCGGGCGCCGACCAAGCTGCTTCGTGCCTACGCCCCAGATGCGCGATCGTTTCATCGATTTGTAGGTCGACGGCGAAAGGTCCTGGCAACCAGCCGCCGGGTCAGCGCATGCCGTAGGCGAAGCTCAGCATCGACGTCAGCCCCTCGCGCGCCTCGTTGGCGTCCATGCCGAGCGTCTGGAAATAGGCGGCCAGCTGATTGATGCCGCCGACGTCGTTCGGGCCGTTCGGCGGAAGCCGGTTGGCGAGCTTGGCGCAGATCGTCCAGCTCAAGGTTCGCCGCAGCCGGTGTTGGTTGGCGAAGAAGGCCGGGTTGCTCGCCGCCTTCTCGAACAGCCGTCCCCAGGCCTGGTTGACCGCCGAATTGACGGCCTCGATGCGGATGTAGCCGGCGCCGCCCGGGCTGCGGGCGCGGTTGAGCAGATGGTCGACGTCGTAGCCCGCGAGGTCGGCGGTCGTGGCCTGCGTTCCGTAGACGTGGTTGAGAAAGCCGATATATGCGGTGCGATATCCCGTGTAGCTCGCTTTGACCCAGACACTGGCGTTGCGGTCCGGATCGCCGGCGCGCGACACGATCACCGTGTTGGTCTGGTTGCGCCTGCCGACGGCACCGACGCCTGCTCCTTGGCCACGATCGTCGAGGAAGGTCAGCACCGGAAGCACGGCGGGCGACTCCACCTGCACGACGATGAGCGGGTTTTGTTTCCACTCGGCAACGAGGGCGGCGCGTCGCCGTTCGATGATCAAGGTCGGAGTGAGCGCCATGGCCGGTTCCTCCGCCCGACACGATGACACGGATCGCGGCCGGAATCACCGCCGCGCGCCCACCTTGTGTCGTTGCCGCGGATCGTCGCCCTGACGCGCGATCGCTTCATCGATCTGTGAGCCACCCCCGGTAGCGAACCAGCCGGCCGACCAGCGGCAGGCCGACCTGCACGTCGAAGCGGAAGCGCCCCTCCTGCTCCGATTCGGACGCCTCGATCGCCGGCCATAGCTTGCGCGGCAGAGGCAGGCCGCAGCACCTCATGCCGCACATCGTCAGCGCGAGCCGCTGCTCGGCGACGCGCACCTCGAGATCGAAGTCGAGGACGCCGAACCGCTCGACGATCCAGCCCGGCGGCTTGCGCACGCCGATGAACTGCCGGGACTGCATGGCCCGACCGCCGATCCGTCGCGTCCAGACCTCACCGCCGCCCGACGTCTCGAACTCGACGGCGACGGCTGCGTCTTCGGTCGCCGTGGGCAGCTGGAACAACCAGGCAAGGAAGCGTCCTGCCGCTGTCTCGGCACCCGCGACCGCGCAGCGCCCCTGCCAATGCGATGGACCCGCATCGTGCAGCGCCTGCCCGGCGCGCGATTGGCGGTCGTAGGCGGGTCCGAGCGCGCGCCGGTACAGCGACGGACGAAGATCGACGCCGCCCTCGCCCCAGCCGGCGGCGATGCGCAGGCCGGCCTGCCGCCACTCGGCTTCGATTTCCGCCAGCGTCAACAAGCCCAGGCACGGCATGGCGCCTCGGAACGACGCGCCGCGCACCAGCTTGCGGACCAGTGCCGCCGCCGGCGTGACCGGGACAAAGGGGCCGTCGCCGCCCTCCGCAATCAGGCACCACACCCGATCTTGCGATTCGGCGTGCAGTTCCATGCGCAGGCCCCCGCGATCCGTGCCGAGAAAGCGCAGACGATCGGCGATGCGCGCCAGGAGCGGCGCGGCGGGCGCCAAGGACCGCAGCAGCCGGCCGCGGACCAGCCACGTCAGCGACCACAGCCCGACATGGAGGATCGACAGTTCCATCCCGGCGCCGGCGTAAGTGTCGCGAATGCCGAAGCGTTGAGCGAACAGGACGGGCTCCGGCAGGTCGCAGGCGGCGACCCAGCGCCTGCCCAGCCCCGGCAGCCTCATGCGACGCAGGTCGCTCCAGACATGCCGGCCGGGCTGCTCGGCGATCGGCCTGCCCACGCCGCCCAGGATTGCCGCCACCAGGGCCGGGCCGCGCGGCGCATCGTTGCCGGGCATGATGCCGAAGGCGACGCGCTCTACCGGTCCGGTCTTCAGCGCTTCCTCGACGACCGCACCGGTGATGGCAGGCACGGTGCTGGCCCCCGAGCAGACCAGAACATTCGCTTTCAGCGCCGCCTCGGCCAGACGATCGATGCCGCGCACGAAGACCGAATCGTCGGCGAGATCGACATAGTGAACGCCGTGGCGGATGCAGAGCTCGGCCGCGGCATAGTCCTGCCCCTGGAAAGGTCCGGCGATGTGGACCACCAGATCGTGGGCGCCCTCGCCAAGCACGCGGTCGAGATGGCGGCGCCAGTCGAAGGCACGTCCCTCGACGCCGAGCTCGCGCGCCAGCGCGTCGACGGCGGCGCGGTCGCGGGCTGCAATGGTGAGCGCGATCCCGGGATCGGTGGCGAGCAGACGGCAGAGCCTGCTGCCGAAGACGCCGGTGCCGCCGAGGACAAGGACGCGCACGCGCCGCTAGCGCAGCCGCGCCTGGAATTCGCTGATCGCCGCCGGCAGTGCCTTGGCGTAGGTGCCGCGGCGGCTGACGACGACGTTGGTGATCGCGCGCAGCGACAGCGCCATCTCGGCCGCTTTGGCGACGATGGCGATGCCGTTCAGCACCGGCGCATCGTCGATGACGAACGGGCTTTCGCGCGCGAACAGCAGCATGGGCAGGCCGCCGGCCGGAATGATCACCTCGGCACCGGCCTCGATCAGCGGCTTCACCTGCGCCACGAACTGGGCACGCACCTGTGCGTAGGCCGTCTCGTCGGTGAAGGCCTTCATGAAGGACGGCAGGTTCATCTTGAGCGCCACCGTGCCGGCGAAGCGCTCGCCAAGCCCATGCATGCGGATCTGCCGGTCGTGCCACGGCACGAAGATCGGATCGATGGTCACCAGGCCCAGCCGGCCGGCCATGCTCAACGCGGCCAGCAGGTTGGCCTCGCCGAGGCCGATCACCGGGATGTCGACGGCGCCGCGGATTTCGATCAGGCCGGGTTCCTGGAAATGGCCGATCACGAAGGCGTCGTAGCCCGCCTTCTCGGCGGCCAGCGCATTGCCGATGACCTGAGCGGCGCAGCGGAACTCGGTCAGCGCATGGAACGAATGGTCCGGCGGATCGAGGCCATGGACCTCGAAGCTGACGCCGGGTGCGGCAACCTTGGTCAGCATGGCCTGCAGGCGCTCTATGTAGGGCGCCTGTTCGACGGGATGGACGAAGCTTTGGTACCAGATCCGGGCCATGGCGACTAAACCTTCAGCTTGAACACCCGACGGGCGTTCGTCTCGTAGATCTGCCTCCGCTCATCCTCGGTCACTTGCGCGTCATCCATGAAGCGCACCGCCTCGGCGTCGTCCTCGTAGGGGAAATCGGCGGCGAACAGGATGCGCTCGACACCGAGCACGTCGAGGCAGAGCCGCAGCGCCGGCATCGACGTGACGCCGGCCGTGGTGATGACGAAATTATCGAGGAAGTACTGGCTCGGCAGCTTGGGAAGCTTGTCGACGGCACCGATCTTCACTTCGAGCAGGTAGCGGTTGTCGATGCGCTGCAGCCAGAAGGGTAGCCCTTCGCCCATGTGGCCGAGCACGATCCTGAGCCTGGGAAAGCGATCGAACGTTCCCGACATGATCAGTCGCATGGCGTGGAGCCCGGTCTCGGCGGCGAAACCCCAGCCGGCGAAATAGAGGCCGTAGTCAAGGTACGGCGTCACCATCGACGGCGCGGGCTCGCGCGGATGGAGATAGATCGGCATGTCCTGCGACTGGGCCGCCTCGAAGATGGGCCGGTACTTGGGCGCGTCGAGATACTCGCCCATCGTATGGGAATTGATGATCACACCGCTGAGGCCAAGCTTCTGAGCGGCTCGCTCGATCTCCCGTGCCGCCCCCGCCGGATCCTGGGGCGCGATGGCGGCCAAGCCCGCGAACCGCGTCGGATGGGCCTTCACCGCAGCCGCGAGCGCGTCGTTCGATTCGGCCGCAAGCCGCATCGCCAGCGGCGCGTCGAACACCTGCACGCCCGGCGAGGTGAGCGAAAGGAGGTGTACGTCGACGCCGACCGCATCCATGTGGGCGATGCGGCCGGCACCGATGTCGAGCAGGCGGTCGTCCAACGGCTTGTTGGCGGGCGTCTGCGCCAGGATGGATTCGCCCATCTTGGCGAACCCGGGCTCGACGTCGCGGCCGGCCAGCACGACGTGCCATTGCGCCATGATCTCCGGCGTCACGAACGCTTCTTCCACCGCGATGCGCCGAATGGCCATGATCATCCCCCGCCGGCGACGTCCAGCCGGAACCGCCAGTAGCGTAGACCAAAGTTGACCGGCAGGTCGCCGTCGCAGGCGCGGCCATTCGACCGGCCCCAAACGTTCGGCATGGGGCGCCCGACTTCCGCGTGATCGGCGGTCGTCAGGCGCTCTATCACCACGACTTAGAACGGTATGTCGTCGTCCAGCTCGGCCTTGCCGCCACGCGCAGCCGGGCGGCCACCGCTCGCCGGCGGAGCGCCGCCCATGTCGTCATCCGTGCCGGCGCCAGCGCCCGCCTCGCCGCCACCGCCGCTGCGGCCATCGAGCATGGTGAGCGCGCCGCCGAAACGCGGGATCACGACCTCGGTCGTGTAGCGCTCCTGGCCGCTCTGGTCGGTCCATTTGCGCGTCGAGAGCTGCCCCTCGACATAGATCTTTGATCCCTTGCGCACGAACTTCTGTGCGACCTCCGCCAGCTTCTCGTTGAAGATGACGACGCGGTGCCATTCAGTGCGCTCCTTGCGCTCGCCGGTCTGACGATCGCGCCACGTATCCGACGTGGCCACCGACATGTTCACCATGGATCTGCCATCCTGCATGGACCTCACTTCGGGGTCGCGGCCGAGATTGCCGACCAGGATGACTTTGTTGACGCTGCCCGCCATGGGGGCCTCCTTGGCTTTCCCGGTGCCGCGGGACGCGGCACCTACCTCACGGCGGCCAAACTACCGCAGGGACGTTGTGGGCAACCACCGATTTTGGGTTGTAGCGGCCTGACAGAGTGAACTTCGCTCATGCTGCCCTGCCGACAATTCATTGGTTGGCCGAGCAAACCCTCCCCTATCCTCCCGCCCCATGAGTAGTTCCTTTCACGTGTCGCAGGTCTCGCGCGGCCAGGCTTTCGCCATCCTGGGCGGGGCCGCCCTGATGATGACCCTGGCCATGGGCATCCGGCAGAACCTGGGCCTGTTCCAGGCGCCCGCCTCCAAGGAACTGGGCATCGCCATCTCGGACTTCGCCCTGGCCATCTCCGTGCAGCAGGTCGCCTGGGGGCTGAGCCAGCCTTTTGCCGGCATCGTCGCCGACAAGCACGGCACACGGGGGGTCGCGCTGGTCGGCAGCCTGTTGTTCATCGCGGGCGTGGTGCTGACGGCGACGGCACAGGGCGCCTTGCCGATCGTGCTGGGCGCGGGCGTGCTGATCGGCGTGGCGCTGGCCTGCACGACATCCGGCATCACCGCCAACATCGCCGCGCGCGTCGTGCAGCCGACGCGGCGGACACTGGCCTTCGGCATCGTTTCGGCGGCGGGCTCGGTCGGCACCATGCTGACCGCGCCGATCGCGGCCTACATGTTGAACCACGATGGCTGGCGCGCCGGCCTGTGGGCCTTCGCCATCCTGGCGATCGCCATGCTGCCGGCCGCGTGGCTCGGCAGCCGCGCCGACAAGCTGCCCAACAGCGGGACGGCCGACCGCGACCTCAGCCTGAAGGGCGCGCTGCACGAGGCGCGCCGGCATCCCGGCTACGTCGTGATGTCCATCGCCTTCTTCGTTTGCGGTCTGCAGCTCGTGTTCCTGACGACCCACCTGCCGACCTACCTCGCGCAATGCGGCATGGACGCGTCCTACAGCGCCCTGGTGCTGATGCTGATCGGCGGTTTCAACATCCTGAGCTCCTGGCTGTTCGGCTGGCTGGGCGACAAATATCCCAAGCGCCTGCTGCTGGGTGGCATCTACCTGGGGCGCTCCGCCGCCCTGGCCCTGTTCTTTCTTTTCCCGCCCACGCCCCTCTCGGTGGTGCTGTTCGGCGCCACCATGGGCGTGCTCTGGCTGGGCGTGATTCCCCTGGTAAACGGCCTGGTCGTGCAGATCTTCGGCCTGCGCTACCTGTCGACGCTCACGGGCATCGCCTTCCTCAGCCACCAGGCAGGCTCCTTCCTCGGCGCCTGGGGCGGTGGCTATCTCTTTGATCTGATGGGCTCCTACGACCTTGCCTGGAAGATCGGCGTGTTCGTCGGCGTGGTTGCGGGCACGATGCAGTTGCTGATGAACGACCGCCCGACGGCCAGAATGCAGGCACTGCAAGCAGCGCCTGCCTGATTTGCGGGCCTGATTTGCGGGCCTGATTTGCGGACTGGCGAGGCTGGGGGTTAATCGCCATATGCGATCATCCCCGGCATCGCCTATTCTTGCCCGCACCGATGGCCAAATCACGCACCACTGTTGCCGAGCCGCACCGTTTCATCTCGATCCGCGGCGCTCGCGAGCACAATCTGAAGAACGTCGACCTCGACCTGCCGCGCGATCGCCTGGTGGTGATCACCGGCCTGTCGGGCTCCGGCAAGTCCTCGCTCGCCTTCGACACGATCTATGCCGAAGGCCAGCGCCGCTATGTCGAGAGCCTGTCGGCTTATGCCCGGCAGTTCCTCGAGTTGATGCAGAAGCCCGACGTCGATTCGATCGAGGGCCTGTCGCCTGCCATCTCGATCGAGCAGAAGACGACGTCCAGGAATCCGCGCTCGACGGTCGGCACGGTCACCGAGATCTACGACTATCTGCGCCTCTTGTTCGCCCGCGTCGGCGTACCCTATTCGCCCGCCACAGGTCTGCCGATAGAAAGCCAGACCGTGTCGCAGATGGTCGATCGCATGAAGACGATGCCCGAAGGCACGCGGCTCTATCTGATGGCGCCCATCGTGCGCGGCCGCAAAGGCGAGTACCGCAAGGAACTGCAGGAGTTGCAGAAGAAAGGGTTCCAGAGGGTCAAGATCGACGGCAAGCTCTACGAGATCGCCGAAGCGCCCTCGCTCGACAAGAAGTACAAGCACGACATCGACGTCGTCGTCGACCGCATCGTCGTGCGGCCCGACCTCGGCAACCGGCTCGCCGATTCGATCGAGACGGCGCTCAATCTCGCCGAAGGCCTCGCTGTCGCGGAGAACGCCGACAACGGTGAGCGCACGGTCTTCTCGGCGCGCTTCGCCTGCCCGGTGTCGGGCTTCACCATCGAGGAGATCGAGCCCAGGCTGTTCTCTTTCAATGCGCCGCAGGGCGCCTGCCCTGCTTGCGATGGCCTGGGCGTAAAGATGTTCTTCGATCCGGAGATGGTGGTTCCGGACGATCGGCTGTCGCTTGCCGAGGGCGCGGTCGCGCCATGGGCCGATTCGTCGGGCCAGTACTACATGCAGACGCTGGAGAGCATCGCCAAGCACTTCAAGGTCAAGATGTCGACGCCGTGGCGCGATCTCCCGAAGAAAGTGCGCGACGTCATCCTGTACGGCAGCGGCGGCGAGTCGATCGCCATGCGCTACGACGACGGTATCCGCCAGTACCAAACCACCAAGCCGTTCGAGGGTGTGATCCCCAACCTCGACCGGCGCTGGAAGGAGACCGATTCCTCCTGGGTGCGCGAGGAGCTCGAGCGCTTCCAGCACGAGAGCAAGTGCGAGACTTGCGGCGGCGCCCGGTTGAAGCCCGAGGCGCTGGCCGTGAAGATCGCCGGCCTCAACATCAGCCAGACGACCGAATTCTCGATCGGCGAGGCGGTGAAGTGGTTCCTCGAGCTGTCGCCCAAGCTCACAGCCAAGCAGAACGAGATCGCCGCCCGCATCCTCAAGGAGATCAACGAGCGGCTGGGCTTCCTGGACAATGTCGGCCTGTCGTACCTGACGCTGAACCGCACCTCGGGGACGCTGTCGGGCGGCGAGAGCCAGCGCATTCGCTTGGCGTCGCAGATCGGATCGGGTCTGACCGGCGTGCTTTACGTGCTGGACGAGCCGTCGATCGGCCTGCACCAGCGCGACAACGACCGTCTGCTGAAGACGCTGACGCGCCTGCGCGACCTCGGCAACACGGTGCTGGTGGTCGAGCACGACGAGGACGCGATCCGCTCCGCCGATCACCTGGTCGACATGGGGCCGGGAGCCGGCGCCCATGGCGGCAACGTCATCGCCGAGGGCACGCCCGAGGACGTGATGCGCAACAGCGCCAGCCTGACAGGTCAGTATCTCTCGGGTTTCCGTCAGATCCCCATACCCAAGACGCGGCGCGAGCCGCCGGCGAAGGGCGGCCGTTGGCTGACCGTCAAGGGCGCCAAGGAAAACAACCTGCAGAACGTGACGGCCAGCATCCCGCTCGGCACCTTCACCTGCGTCACCGGCGTGTCGGGCAGCGGCAAGAGCACGCTGATCATCGAGACGCTGTACAAGGCGCTGGCCAAACGCCTGAACAATGCGCGCGAACATCCCGGCGTCCATGGCGGGCTCGACGGCGTCGGCCATCTCGACAAGATCGTCGACATCGACCAGTCGCCGATCGGCCGCACGCCGCGCTCGAACCCGGCGACCTACACCGGCGCCTTCTCGCCGATCCGCGACTGGTTCGCCCAGCTCCCCGAATCGACCGAGCGCGGCTACAAGCCCGGGCGCTTCTCGTTCAACGTCAAGGGCGGCCGCTGCGAGGCCTGCCAGGGCGACGGCGTCATCAAGATCGAGATGCACTTCCTGCCGGACGTCTACGTCCAGTGCGACGTCTGCAAGGGCAAGCGCTACAATCGCGAGACGCTGGAGATCCACTTCCGCGGCAAGTCGATCGCCGACGTGCTGGAGATGACGGTCGACGAGGGCGTCGACTTCTTCAAGGCCGTGCCGGTGATCCGCGACAAGCTCCTGACGCTGCAGCAGGTCGGCCTGGGCTACATCCATATCGGCCAGCAGGCGACGACGCTGTCGGGCGGCGAGGCGCAGCGCGTGAAGCTCGCCACCGAGCTGTCGAAACGCGCGACCGGCAAGACCTTCTACATTCTCGACGAG
>WHTW01000061.1 GCA_009377525.1 Rhodospirillales bacterium | reverse complement strand
CGGCGAGAAGCACCGGCGTTCGACAGCCGCCGCGCTGGTCGGCGCCGCGTTCGGCCTGGCCAGCATCGTCGGTCCGTTGTTCGCCGCCCTCCTCGTTGGCTTCGGTTTTGCGGCACCCGTTGCAAGCGCGTGCGCCCTGATATTGATCGCGGGCTTGGTGGCGCGCGCCATCCCCGCGAAGACCACGCCGGTGGGGTCGAGGGCCGCCGTGTTCGCGCTGCCGCTCGCCGCGGTCATGCCCTATCTGGTCCTCGCCTTCGCGGTCGTTCTCGGGCTATCGGCGCTACAGCCGACGATGGCGTTCTTGGTCCAGGATCGCCTCGCCATCGGCACAACGCTTGCCGTTCAGTATGCGAGTTTCGTGTCGGTGGCGTTCGCCACCTGCTCCTTCGTCATCCAGGCGCTGGTCGTTCCCATGCTGACGATGTCGCCGCACCGGCTCATGATGGTCGGCGTCGCGGCCTGCTGCGGCGGCATCGGCTTCTGCCTCGTGGCGGCAGACCTCGCGGACCTGGTGGTCGGATTCGCCGTCATCGGCGCCGGCTTCGGCTTCGTGCAGCCTGGCCTGCTGGCGGGCGCGATGCATGTGACCGGCGCCGACAGGCAGGGACAGGTCGCCGGCCACATGCAGTCGGCGATGTCAGCGGCCTGGATCGTCGGCCCGCTCGCCGGCACCGCCGCCTACTCACTGTCGATCGAAGGTCCGCTGCTTCTCGCCGCCGCCGCCACCACGGCAGGGACGTTGGGCTATTCCGCGCTGATGGCCATCGTCAGCCGAAGCGGCGGATCGAATAGGGCTCGACCGGCAGGCTGGTCGAACGGCCGGCCAGCATCTCGGCCGTGAGCCGCGACAGCACCGGCGCCAGCGTATTCCAGAAGTGCGACCGCCCGGAAGCGGCGCGGCCGCGTGGCAAGCCCTTGGTCGATCCGTCGATCTTCAACTAGACGAGCTCAAGCCGCAGCTTTCGGCCCACGATCGTGGCGGCGCGTTGCAATGTCGTGAGAGTGACGTTGCCATCTTTGGGGTCGAGCAGACGACTGACTTGGCTCCGGCTTGTGTTCATGCGTTCAGCCAGCCGCTTGCGGGAAAGATTGCTCTTTCGCATGGCTTCGGCGATCTGCCAGGCAAGCACTTCCTTGACAGCTACCGCCTGGAATTCCTCGAGTTTCCCCTCGTCCTTCAGGAAATCATTGAGGCTGTCGAATCCAGCAGTAGACCGAGGCGTCTTTTTCTTCTTTTTCACTGTCGTACTCCTTCAGTCTTCGAACTCGCGTTGGCGCTTGCGGGCTAGGCCAAGATCGGCATCGGGCGTCTTCTGGGTTTTCTTGATGAAAGCGTGAAGTACCAGAATCTTCCCGCCGGACACGCAAAACAGCACTCGGGCTATGCGGTTGCCGGGAAGATCACTCCGCACTTCCCAGAGCCCTCCGCCCATAGCGCGGCACAGCGGCATGCCCACAGGCCGCCGGTACTGGACGCGCATCAGGTCCTGGCCGATGGCATTCCGGCCCTTGGCCTCCAACCCGCGCAACCAATCGCGTACCACGCTGGCACCTGCCCGCGTGCGGTAGAAAATGACGGGAATAACTCGGGACCCGTCACGCTTCATTATGACCTATATATGGTTCATGTATCACATAATGTCCATAGCATGAAAAAGCGTCAGGCAAACCGCCGAATCGAGTACGGCTCGACCGGCAGGCTGGTCGAGCGGCCGGCCAACATTTCCGCCGTCAGGCGCGAGAGCACCGGCGCCAGCGTGTAGCCGTTGGAGCTGACGCAATTGTAGAAGCCCGGCAGGCCCGGCACCTCGCCCAGGATCGGCGCGCGGTCGATGTTGACGTTCATGCCGGCCCAGATGCGGATGGCGTGGAGGTCGGCAAGGGCCGGCACCGCGCGGCTGGCGATCCAGAGATTGCCCTCGACGCTCTGCCGCAGCGCGCGCGACAGGCGGTTCTGCTCGTCCAGCCCCGCGGTCCAGCCGCCGCCGATCATGAAGGCGCCCGAGCCCACCTGCTTCAGGGTCAGATGGCGGTGGGCGTAGGCGACGAGTCGAGAGAGCGTCGGCGCCGTCGGCTCGGTGACCACCATCTGCAGTGGCGCGCCGCGCACCGGGATCTCGACGCCGACCAGGCGGGCGACCTCGGCCGCCCACGGTCCCGCCGTGTTGACGACGCGCCGGGCGCGGATCTCGCCGCGGCTGGTCGCGACCTTCCAGCAGGCGCCATCGCGCTCGATCGCCATGACGTTGCTGCCGCGCCGGAAGCGCGCGCCCAGCGCCTTGGCCTTGGCCACCACGGCATAGGTGCCCTTCAGCGGATTGATCTTGCCCTCGCCCGGGCACCATTCGGCGGCGATGGCGACGTCGCCGATGCAGGGTTCCAGCGCGCGCAATTCGTTGGCGCCGATCAGTTCGGCTTCGATGTCGCGGCTCTTCTCCAGGGCGATCTTGCCCTTGAGGAATTCGATGTCGCGCTCGTTCTCGGCCAGCATCAGCCCGCCGCAGACCTTCATCTCGAGATCCTCGCCGGTGTCGCGCTGGATCTCCTGCCACAGTGCCACCGAGGCCGGCCCCAACGGCAACGTATCGGCCGCTCGATTGTTGGGCAGCGCGCCGAGAGCGAAATCGAAAGCGAGAAGCTGCACGTGCAGCGATCCGGCATTCGCGCCCGAGGCTTGCAGGTTCACGTCGTCGCGCTCGACCACCAAGGTCTCGATGCCCTCGCACGCCAGCCAATAGGCGAGGCAGGAGCCCGCGACGCCGCCGCCGATCACCAGCGTGTCGACGGTCTCGACCGGCAACGGCTCCGTGTCGCGCGGCCGCGCCATGTCGGGCGGCACGAAATCCTTGTGGCCCGTCCATTCCGGCTGCTCGACCGTGAGCGCGCGGATCGGCACCGGCTTGGCCGGTGGCCGCGGCGCAAACAGGCCGAACTCGCCCACCTCCGCCGTGGTCATGCGCGCCACCACCGAGGCGCAGTAGCGGCCCTGGCAGCGGCCCATGCCGACGCGGCAGGCGCGCTTCAGCGATGCGGGCGAATCATGCCCGGCCGCGATCAGGCCGCGCAGCTCGCCCGCCGTCACTTCCTCGCAGCGACAGACGACGGCGCTGTCGTCGATGGCGGCGGGATCGATCGGTGGCGCGGCGAACATCCGCCACAACGCCGTCTGGAAGCGCGCGGCGCGGCTGAGCGTGCGCCGGGCCTCGCGCAGCTCGATCCTCTTCAGGCCGAGATCGGCCGCGATGGCGGCGGCCGCCAGCACCCCCTGCGCCATCGCGGCGTGCGCGCCGCCGAAGCGCGCGCCGTCGCCGATGGCGAAGACCTCGGCGAGGCTGGTACGGCCGTTGGCGTCGGTCAGCGTCTCCATCGAGCCGTTGCCGCGCGGCACGAAGCGATGGGCGCAGCCCAGCGAGCGCGCCAGCTCCGACGACGAGGCGAAGCCGTAGTTCAGCGCCACGATGTCGGCCTCGAAGCGAAGGTCGCCCGCCTCGATGCCACACACCCGGTCGTCGCCGATCAGTCGAGTCGCGCGGCGATTCCAGTGCAGCTTGCCGCGAAGACGCGCCGAGAGCGACAGGCCGTCGAGCATCAGGAAAGGATCGGCGATGGCGGCGCCTGCCAATGCCCGCCAATGGCCGACGCCAGGGCGTGGTGCAGCCTCAAGGACGGCCACCACCTCGGCGCCACCGTCCAGAAGCTCGACAGCGGTTTGCAGGCAGAGCGGGCCGTTGCCCGCGATGACGATGCGCACGCCCGGCGCCACACGGTAGGAGCGCGCCAGCGTCTGCAATCCGCCGACGGTCATCACGCCGGGCAAGGTCCAGCCCGGTATCGTCGGCGACTGCTCGTAAGCGCCCGCGGCCAGCACCAGCCGCCTGGGCCGATAGAGGGTCGACTGGCCGGCGACGATGGCAGCGACCTCGTGGGGCGAGAAGGCCGCCCACACCGTCGCCTCGTTGACGATGCGCGCGCCGGCCTGCAGCGTCGATTGCGCCAGCACGGCGCCGTCGCGGAACTGGCTGTCGAGGGTCGAGATATCGGCCTGGTGCGAGGGCGCCAGCGGCTTGAAGAACTGGCCGCCGGGATAGCGCCGCTCATCGAGCACGACCACGTCGGCGCCGGCCAAGGCCAGCGCGCGGGCTGCCGACAGGCCGGCCGGGCCGGCGCCAACCACGAGCACGTCGCAGGCGATCTCGTCGGCCGGCAGCGCGGGCTGACCTGTCGCCACGCCAGCCGTGGGCGAGGACCGCACGTCCATGCCTGCCTGGACCTTGGTCAGGCAGGCGCGCTGGCTCCGCCGGCCGTCGACCGTCACCAGGCAGTCGAAGCACACACCCATGCCGCAGAACGGCCCGCGCGGCGCGCCTGAGCGGGCCTGGCGCACGGCGACGATGTCGGAGGCGGCGAGGGCCGCGGCGATGGTCTCGCCTTCCAGCGCCTCGATCTCTCGGCCATCGAAGCTGAGGCGAACCGGCGACCCGGTCGGCCACATGTCGGGGCGCTTCAGGCGCATGGCATAATGTTTACAATGCGCCGGTGGGCCGGAACACCAGCAACAAGGTGCGGGTTCCCTACCCTTCGAGACGCGATCCTTGTAGCAGAGCGCCCAATCGACAGGGCGGCGTTTCTGCTGGATCTCCGTTGCCTAACGAGGACTGACCTTGTGGGTCATACCCTTAAAGGGTAACATGCTTTCGTGGAAAAGCGTACACCCCACTATGATCTCGCGCGCATCCAGGCAGACGTCGCACGGCTCGGTGCGGCAGCATTCACGAAAGCGGCAATGGACGGCGGCCGGACGATGGGGCTGACGACGGCCGAAATGCTGATGGTGATCGCCTCGTTGTCTCGGCGCCAGTTCTACAAGTCGACGACAAGCTACGCCGATCACCGAGTGTGGCAGGACGTCTACCACGCAGCGACGCCGGTCCGGAAGGATGCGTACATCAAGATCACCTTGCGCAACACCACGCCGGTGATCCAGTTCAAGGAGAAATAGCGATGGCGCGGAAATGTGTGAACTGCGAGACCAGCAAGGGCATGACACGTTTCAAAGATGAGATCTTCACCGTCAAGCATGCCGGCATGACCGCGACCGTAAAGAAATTGTCCGGCTGGCGTTGCGGTGCATGCGATGAGATCGAATTCGATGCCGAGAGCGCACGGCGCTATGCGGCGGCGGGCGACGAACTGGTGCTGCGCGCCCGCGAGCGGCAGAGCAAGGAAATCCGCCGCATTCGACGCAAGCTGGGCTTGAGTCAGGTCGCTGCCGCGCGTCTGACAGGGGGCGGCCACAACGCCTTTTCACGTTACGAACGTGGCGAGGCGGCTCCCTTGCCGGCGGTCGTCAATCTCTTCCGCCTTCTCGACAAGCATCCTGAATTGTTGAAGGACCTCGTTTGAGGTGACCTGAGCAGAAAGGTCAGCGAAAGCGCGGCATCACCTTGGTCCAGAACGTCTCGATGGATTTCATCAGGATCGGGTGGGGAACCAGGCTGTTGTAGGTGTAGCAGAACACCCAATCGACGGGCTGGCGCTTTTGCTGGGCTTCCATCCCGCGCAGGACGGTGTCGACCGTGCCGACATAGGCGTCGCCCATGGCGATGACTTCCTGCGGCGTCGGGAACTTGCCGGTTTGCGGGTCCTGCATGCCGCGGCGGAAGCCGAACGGCTCGAACCAGGCGCGGCCGGAGAACTGGCCGGAATCACGCCACAGCGCCATCGCCTCCTCGTCGGTGTCGGTGATGATGACGTCGCGCAGCACGCCGACGTCGCGGCCCTTGGGCTTGCCCGCGACCTCGGCATAGACGCTGTAGAGCTTCTGCTCGTAGACCGGCAGCATCGGCGGCAGGATGGGCGTGATGCCCTCCTTGGCGCAGAAGCGCACGGTGTTCTCCGAGCTGGCGAAGGGCTGGAACAGCGGCGGATGCGGCTTCTGCAAGGGCTTGGGCACGACGCCGACCGCCGTCAGGATGCCGTCCTTCACGCCCTTGCCCCACTTCGCCGTGGTGTCGAGCGTCCACGGCGTCGGGCCGGCCGGCACCTTCCAGAACTTGCCGTCGAAGGTCAGCATCTCCTCGGTCCAGCATTTCTTGACGATGCGGAAGTTCTCCTCGAAGGCCAGCCGATTGGCGTTGTCGATCTCGTCGTGCTGGTTGGGCAGCGCGCCGTGGATGCCGTGCGTCTGCTGCGCCATGACGTCGACCCAGCGCCGCTGGTAGCCGCGCGCGAAGCCCGCATTGGCGCGCCCGCCGGTCATGTGGTCGAGCATGGCGATGTCTTCGGCGACGCGGATCGGGTTGCTGGCCGGCAGCACGATGCCGAGCTGGCCGACGCGAATGCGCTTGGTCTGCATTGCAAAGTAGAGGTCGAGCAGCACCGGGTTGTTGGAGAGCTCGAAGCCCTCGATGTGGAAGTGATGCTCGGTGAAGCTCACCGAATCGTAGCCGAGCTCGTCGCCGAGCTTTATCTGCTCGCTGAGCTCCCCCAGCATGCGCTGGTAGAAGTGCGGGTTCATGCCGGCCATGCCGGCCTCGATCTCGGCGCGGCTGCCGATGCTCGGCAGGTAGAACAGCGACGCCTTCATCCCGTTCGTTTCCTCCGTCTTATGGGACGGAGGGTGGCACGGTTCCCGGCTTGGGGTCGATCCCGTCACAGGCCGCTCAACTTCCCGTGCGGAACGGGTTGGCGATGCGCAGGCGGCCGTCGATCACAATGCCGTCGTGCATGTCCTCCGACCATAACGTGTCGCTGCCAGCCCGCAGCGCCGACGCCACGATCTGGGCATCGAATATCGAATAGCCATAACGCTCGGCTACGCGCAAAGCCTCGTCGTGCGTCGCGAGGTCGAGCGCGAGAACCGTCGGGCAGAGCACGCGCACGGCCGAGATGGCGTCACGGACTTCCTGCCACTCCATGCCGAGCTTGCGCCGGGCGACGTTCGTGAATTCGTTGAGCACCTGCACGCTGATGGCAGGCCTCGTCTGGAGCAAGGCCTGCGCAACGGCGGCTCGCCCATCCATCGTGAAGGCGTAGACCAGGACATTGCTGTCCAGAAAGTCTGCCGCCATCGGCCTCACCGAGCGTTGGCCTCATCGCGGTCGAACTTCCAGTCAGGCGGCAGTTCCTTGCGCAGGGCTTGGATGCGCTTGAGGGCCCTCTCGCGGCTGCGGTCCCTGGCAATATCGAAGGCGCGTTCGCCAACGACATGCACTTCGACCTCATCGCCCTCCTTCAGCTTCAGCGCCTCGACGACCGACGCGGGAAGTCGAATGGCAAGGCTGTTGCCCCATTTGGAGATCTGCATCTTGATGCTTCTATGATATACAGAACAATATGTATATCTAAGGCGGCATCGTCAAGACGGCGGCACGGTCCCCACTTTGGGGTCGATTGGCAGCAGCTTGTCCAGGCCCAGCAACTGTTCGCAGAGCGATGCCGCCTGCAGCAGTGCCGCCTCGCCGCGCGGCTTGCCGACGAGCTGCAGGCCGACCGGCCGGCCATACTGGTCGAAGCCGCAGGGCACGGCGATCGCGGGACAGGTGCTGACCGTGATCACCGAATTGACGGTCGAGCCCGCCATGTAGTTCTCGGGCTTCTTGCCGGCGATGGTCTCGGGGTGGCGCAGGTTGACGTCGAACGCGCTCGTCGGCGCGCCGGGCGTCACCAGCAGGTCGTACGTCTGGAAGAACTCGATCATCCGCCGGTAGAACGCCGCGCGTTCGCGCTCGGCCCAGGCGATGGCCGACGGCGTCTGCTTCAGGCCGCGCTCGGTGTTCCAGATGATGTCGGGCTTGAACTTGTCGCGGTGCTCGGCGATCTGCAGTTCGCGATCGACCACGAACTGCTGGCTGCGCAGATTGAGGAACGCCTCGTCGATGTTGCCGATGTCGGGGGAGGCCTCCTCGACCACGCAGCCCAGCTCCTCGAAGCGGCGCGCCATCTTCGTGCAGATGTCGCGGACCTCGCGGTCGATCGCCATCTTGCCGTTGTAGTCGGCGGTGAAGGCGACGCGCTTTGGGACCACCGGCCGCGCCACAGCGTCGGAGAACGACACCGATGGCGCATCGAAGGTCATGGGATCGTGCGGGCAAAGGCCCGCCATGGTGTCGAGGAACAGCGCGAGGTCGGCGACACTGCGCGCCATCGGGCCCTGCACCGAGAGCGGCGCCCAGAGATTGCTCGAGGTGCCGCGGGTCACGCGGCCAGGCGACGGACGCAGGCCCACCACCGAGCAATAGGTGCCGGGCCGGCGCAGCGAGCCGCCATGGTCCGAGCCCTGCGCCAGCCAGACCTCGCCGGTCGCCAGCGACACCGCGCCGCCGCCGGTCGAGCCGCCGCAGGTCAGCGAGGTGTTCCAGGGATTGCGCGTGCGACCGAAGACTTCGTTGAAGGTGCTGCCGCCCGCGCCGAACTCCGGCGTGTTGGACTTGGCGACGACCACGCCGCCCTTGCGTTCGATACGCTCGACCAGGGGGTGGGATTTGGTCGGGACATGGTCGGCGAACAAGGGCGAGCCGTAGGTCGTGCGCACGCCGGCGACGTCGGTCAGGTCCTTGATCGATACCGGCAGGCCCGCGAGCCAGCCTGCTTCGTCGGAGGCTTCGCAGGACGGGTCCGCCATGATGCGTTTGGCGTGGTCGCGGGCGCGGTCGAAGCAGAGCGTCGGCAGCGCGTTCACGGCGGGCTCGACCTCGGCGATGCGCTTGGCCGATGCCTCGATGAGGTCGAGCGGCGAAATCTGCCTCTTCTTCAGAAGGGCAACGGCCTCGACGGCCGATAGACGCCAGAGTTTGCCGCTCATGACTTCACCTCCTGGTCACGGCAGGCTGACGACCCGCCGGCGCTGGGCGATGTAGAGGGCGCCCAGCAGCATGAGATTGAGCAGATTGAAGGCCAGCGCCGCCTGGAAGGCCAGCCGATAGCTGAGCGTCGCATCGAAGATGGCGCCGCCCAGCCAGCCGCCGACCGCCATGCCGGCCATGGCGAACAGCATGACCACGCCCAGCCGCCAGCCGGCGATGGTCGGACCGTAGAGGAAGCGCAGGTTGAGCGCATAGCCCTGCACGATGGCGATGAAGGGAATGCCGTGCAGCAGCGAGAGCGCATAGATGCTGGTGATGTCGCGGGCGATCATGAAGCCGACCAGCGAGCCGATCTGGATCACCGAGCAGAGCAGGCTGACCGGCAAGGGCCCGATGCGGTCGGCCAGCCGCGCCATGACGAAGGTGGCGATAAGGGCCGAGATCAGCACCAGCGACACCGCCTCGGCGCCGCGTGCCGCGGGGTAGCCGAGGTCGCCGCAATAGGCGACCATGTGCACGAAGGGCAGCGCCATCGCCGCGCAGCAGCAGAAGCTCGCCGCCGACAGCAGCACCATGATGACCGACGACGGCAGCGGCAGGTCGACCTTCTCCTCGCGCCGCCGCCGTCCACCGGCGCCACGCAGGATCGGCGCCGGCCGCACATAGAGGGCGCCCAGCAACAAGAGCGCCCCCGCCACCAGGCCGTAGATCGTCAAGGTCTGGCGCCAGCCGATGTCGGGCAGAAGCGCGCGATAGATCTGCGGCCATACCGTACCCGCAACGGCGGGCCCGACCGAGACGATGGCGATGGCGGTATTGCGCCCGCGATCGAACCATCCCTGCACGTTGTTCATTGCCGGCGTGAAGGTGCCGGCATTGCCGAAGAAGCCCAGCAGGACGGTGTAGCCGACATAGAGCGCAAGCTCGCTGCCGCTCGAAGCCACCCAGCCGCCCAGCCCGATGGAGATGCCGGCGATCAGCAGCGGCACCCTGGGACTGGTGCGGTCGGCCAGCCAGCCCATGAAGACACCGCCCACGCCCATGCCGAAGAAGCCGATCATGTAGGCGAAGGACGGCACGGCGCGTTGGTCGCCGAAATCGGCGGCGATCTCCTTCAGCCCGATCACCGGCAGGTAGATGCCGCCGCCGCCCAGTGCGACGCACAGCATCGACACGATGGCGAGTCGCCATGCGTAAGGGCTGTCTACGCCGGAACGCGACACGACAGTGGTCATCTATTCGCGGGCGAGCGCTGCCGTGGCCGCCGCCTCGGCGTCGAGCGCCTGGTCGTCGTCCATGGTCATGGTGACCTTGCGCAGCTTTCCGGTGAAGGCGAACGGCGCCTCGTAGTGCGACACCGGGCTCAGGCGGTCGCGACCGATATCGAGGCCCGACCAGGAAATGAAGGCGACGAACCCGACCGTGGTCTCGAAGCGGCCGGCGGGCTCGCCGTCGATCAGCAGGGTCGCCGTGTTGGTGTTGTTGCGGAAGCGCATGCTCATGCCGAGCCGCCGGTTGCCGGCCGGCACCGGGCGGTCCGAGACGATCAGGTGATGCAGGCCGCCGACATTCATGTCGTAGCAGAGGCGGTTGTCCTTGATGTAGAGCGCGTAGCCGCAGGTCATGTCGCCGTGCGCGATCAGCACGCCCTCGGTCGCGGGCCCGTCTATGCGGGCATCGGCCTCGATCGTGTAGCTGCGGTTGCGCACGTCGGGCGCCACGTCGGTCGGCAGATGGCCCATGCCGGCATGGAACACGAAGCGCTTGCGCGGCCCGTGGAAGCGCTTGGCGTTGTCGGCGAAGCGCGGCGCAAACCGGTCGTCGAGCGGCAGCACCTTGCAGGCCTCGGCCTGGCGCCACCATTCGTCGATCATCGCCTTCAGCCGCTCGGGCTCGCGCTCGGCGAGATCGTCGACCTCGTTGAAGTCGCGGTCGAGATGGTAGAGCTCCCACTTGTCGTGGTCGAAGGCGTTGCCCGGCGGATGGAAGCACACGGCTTTCCAGCCGTCCTGCACCAGGCCGCGATGGCCGAACATCTCGAAGTACTGCGGCTTCTTCTTCGACGGCGCCCTGGCCCTGGCAAGACTCTTGGCGAAGCTGGTGCCTTCGATCGGCATCTGCTTGATGCCGTTGATCACCTTTGGCGGCTTGACGCCGACGACCTCGAGCAGGGTCGGCGCGAGATCGCTGGCGTGGCAGAACTGGTGGCGCAATTCACCCTTGGCCGCGATGCCCTTGCTCCAGGCCATGACCAGAGGATCGCGGATTCCGCCGCCATGGGTGTTCTGCTTGTAGCGGCGCAGCGGCGTGTTGGCGGCCATCGCCCAGCCCAGCGGGAAGTTCGAATGGGTGTCGGGCCCGCCGATGTCGTCGATGCGCGCGATCTTCTCCTCGATCGGCTCGCGCTTCAGGTTGTAGGGGCCCATAGCGTTGACCATGCCGAACGGCCCGCCCTCCTGGCTGGCGCCGTTGTCGGACATGATCACGATCAGCGTGTCGTCGAGCTGGTCCGCCGTCTCGAGGAAGGCCATCAATCGCGCGATATGCTGGTCGGCATGGTCGAGCATGGCGGCGTAGGCGGCCTGCAGGCGCGTGAACAGGTGGCGCTCATTCTCGGGCACCTCGTCCCAGGCTCGCACCGTGTCGTTGCGTGGCGGCAGGCGCGTTCCCTTCGGCACGATGCCGAGCTCGATCTGGCGGGCCAACCTCTTCTCGCGCTCGACGTCCCAGCCGTGGGCGAAAAGCGCATCGTACTTCTTGATCAGGTCGAACGGCGCCTGGTGCGGCGCGTGGCAGGCGCCCAGCGCCAGCCAGGTCAGCCATGGCGTCTTGTCGTTGTCGGCGACGTGGTCGGCGAGATAGCGGATGGCTTGGTCGACCAGGTCGGCCGTCAGGTGATAGCCGCTGGCGAAATTGCCCGCTGCGCCAACGGGAGGGTCGACCGGCGTGTTGTCGCGCACCAGCTCGGGCGCGTACTGGTCGGTCTCGGCGTCCATGAAGCCGTAATAGCGGTCGAAGCCGCGGCCGAGCGGCCAGCCGTCGAACGGGCCGGTGGCGCCGGTCTCGGTGAGCGGCGTAACGTGCCACTTGCCCAGCATGTAGTTGCGATAGTCGTGGCCGCGCAGCATCTCGGCGATGGTGCCGGCCTCGCGCGCGATCTTGCCGCGATAGCCCGGATAGCCCGAATCGAAGTTGGCGAGGCAGCCGACGCCCACCGAATGATGGTTGCGGCCGGTCAGCAGGGCGGCGCGCGTGGTCGAGCACATCGCCGTGGTGTGGAAGCCGGTATAGCGCAGGCCGCGGCCGGCGATGGCGTCGATGGTCGGCGTGGCGATCGGCGAGCCGTAGCAGCCGAAGTCGGAGAAGCCGACATCGTCGAACAGGATGACCAGGATGTTGGGCGTGCCCCCCTTGTTCATCCCAAGCGGCCGGCTGGGTGTTTCCGGCCAGTGGGGCTTGGACTCCCTGACCGTCTTGCCGATTGTCGCCGCCATGCGTTTCCCCGTTATTTTGCCTGTTGTCCGATACCCCGGCCCCGCAATCAACTTGTGAGGCCTCATGGCTCAGGCTAGGGAAAGTTATGGCTCAGTTCACTTCGGACGGGCTCACGCTCGCCTACGACGAATTCGGACCCAGCGACGCACGCAAAGCCATGGTGCTGGTGCACGGTTTCTCGTCCAACCGCTACGAGAATTTCAAGCGCATGGGCTGGTACGACGCCATCGCCGCCAAGGGCCTGCGCGGCTTCGCCCTCGATTGCCGCGGCCATGGCGAGAGCGCCAAGCCGCACGAGCCCGAGAAATACGACCGCCAGGCGATGGCGCGCGATGTGTTTGCACTCATGGACCATGCCGGCGTCGAGCGCGCGCATGTGCTGGGCTTCTCCATGGGCGCGCATATCGCATTGATTGCTGCAATGAGTGACGGCGGGCGCATCGACCATCTGGTCGTCGCCGGCGTCGGCGGCCGCATCTTCGAGCCCTCGCGCGATCCCGACGGCATGGCCAAGGCGATGGAAGCCGCCTCGCCCGACGAGATCGCCGATCCGATGCTTAGAAGCTTCCGGCACTTTGCCGACGAGCAGAAGGAGGACCGGCTGGCATTGGCCGCCTGCTCGCGCAGCCCGCGCGAGCCCATCACGCGCGACGCGCTGATGGCGATCCGCCGGCCGGCGCTGGTGATTGCCGGCGCGCGCGACCAGCTCGCCGGGCCGCCGCAGGGACTGGCCGACGCCATCATGGGCGCCAAGGCGGTGACCATCCCGGGCTGCGACCACTTCTCGATGATCGCACACGGCCTGTTCAAGGCGAGTGTGTTCGACTTCTTCGACGGCTGGCTGGAGTAACGCCAATGGCAAAGGTGCCGTTCAAGCGCATCCGCGAGCGCGCCGCCAAGCGCAAGGGCGGCGACAAGGTGCTCACAAGCCTGATGCCCAAGAAGCCCAACAACAAGACGCTGGCCAAGCTTCCAGACGACCGCGTGCTGTCGGAGATGGCGGCGCGCGTGTTCTCGGCGGGCTTCGTGTGGAGCGTCATCGACAACAAGTGGCCAGGCTTCGAGGAGGCCTTCCTCGAGTTCAATCCCAAGCGGCTGTTGTTCCAGCCCGCCGAGTTCTGGGAGAAGCTCGCCTCGGACAAGCGCATCGTGCGCAATCCGCAGAAGATCAGGTCGGTGCGCGAGAACGCCAGGTTCGTGACCGAGATCGCCGCCGAGCACGGCGGCTTCGGCAAGTTCTTGGCCAACTGGCCGGCCGACGATCAGGCCGGCCTGCTCGAAGTCTTGGGCAAGCGCGGTTCGCGCCTGGGCGGCTTCAGCGGCCAGTACCTGCTGCGTTTCCTCGGTTGGGACGCCTGGGTGCTGTCGGGTCACGTCCTGATGTGCCTGCGCGATGCCGGCGTGCCTATAAGCGCCACCGGCACGTCGAAGAAGGATCTGCGCGCGGCGCAGGCGCAGCTCAACGCCTGGCGGGAAGAGAGTGGGCTGCCGATGGCCTACGTATCGCGCATCTGCGCGCTGTCGATCGGCGAGAATTACGACGTGGCGCGGCTGAAAGAGATCATGCAGCCATGACCGACATCCTGCTGATCAATCCCAACACCACGTCCTCGATCACCGACCTCGTCCTCAAGACCGCCAAACGATTTGCTTCAAAGGGCACGAAGCTGCGCGCCGTCACCGGCGCCTTCGGGCCGCGCTACATCGCCTCGCGCGTCGGCTACGCCATCGCCGGCCACGCCGCGGTCGACGCCTTCGCCAATGACCGAGGGCGCAAGGACGCAGTCGTGCTGGCCTGCTTCGGCGATCCAGGCCTGGCGGCGCTGAAGGAGATCGCCAAGGTGCCGGTGGTCGGCATGGCCGACGCCTCGATCCTGCAGGCCTGCGCCATGGGCAACCGCTTCTCGATCGTGACCGGCGGCGAGCGCTGGCAGTCGATGCTGGAAGAGTTCGTGGCGAGCCACGGATTGTCCTCGCGGCTGGCCTCGATCCGCACCGTGGCGCCGACCGGCGCCGACATCGCGCGCAAGCCTGAGGCCGCGATGGCGCTGCTGGCCAAGGGCTGCACCGCCTGCGTGCGCGAGGACGGCGCCGATGTCGTGATCCTGGGCGGCGCGGGGTTGGCCGGCCTTGCAGCCAAGCTGAAGGACGCCGTCGATGCACCGCTGCTCGACGGCGTGGCCTGTGCGATCTCGATGGCCGAGGCGCTGGCCAAGCAGAAGCCGGCGAAGGCAAAGAGCGGCGCGCTCGCCCTGCCCGCACCCGTCGACAGTGTGGGACTCTCGCCGGCTTTGACGAAGCTGCTGGGATAGGCCGCCCCAACCATCATGACGGGCCTATGCAGTCCCGTCAGATGACAATTTTGCCGGCAACTGACATGGTCGCCCCATGCGGTTGGTCAGTTTTCGCCATGCGGACGCAGCCAAGATCGGCGCGGTCGTCGAGGGCGGCATCGTCGATCTGTCGGGACGGACCTCGTCGCGCTGGCCGAGCCTGCGCGATGCCATCGCCGCCAAGGCATTGCCGGCGCTCGCCGCCGCGGCCAAGGGCGCCAAGGCCGATCTGTCATTCGACGAGGTCGAGCTCGCGCCCGCGATTCCCAACCCCGACAAGATTCTCTGCGTCGGCCTGAACTACGCGAGCCATGTCGGCGAGGTCGGTCGCCAGCTGCCCACGGTGCCGAGCGTCTTCTCCCGCCTGCACAACACCCTAGTGCCGCACGGCGGCAGCATCGTGCGGCCGCGTGCCTCGATCGATTTCGACTTCGAGGGCGAGCTTGCCGTCGTCATCGGCGAGCGCTGCCGGCACGTGCAGCGCGCCAGCGCACTGTCGGTCGTGGCGGGCTACACCTGCTTCATCGACGGCAGCGTGCGCGACTTCCAGAAGCACTCGGTGACCGCCGGCAAGAACTTTCCGGCGACCGGCCCGCTCGGGCCCTGGCTGGTCACGTCCGACGTGATCGGCGATCCACAGCGGCTCGAGCTGACGACGCGGCTGAACGGCAGCGTGGTGCAGCACGACACCACCGATCACATGATCTTCGACGTCGCCACCATCATCGAATATCTCTCGACCGTGACCTGGCTGGAGCCGGGCGACGTCATCGCCACCGGCACGCCCGACGGAGTCGGTTTGGGCCGCAAGCCGCCGCTCTGGATGAAGGCCGGCGACAAGGTCGAAGTCGAGATCTCGGGCATCGGGACACTAAGCGTCAATGTCGTCGACGAGTGAGCAACTGCGGGCGCCCGCCGCCTCTGGGGCCGCCCAGGCCGGCTGGGGCCGCGACAGCAAGGTCATCGCGCTGATCGCGGCGGCTCACTTCACCAGTCACGTCCATCTGATGCTGCTGCCGCCGATCTTCGGACCGGTGAAGGAGGCGTTCGGCGTCACCTACACACAGATCGCCCTCGCCATCACGGTCTACAATGTCGTCTCGGCCGCGCTGCAGACGCCGGCCGGCTTCCTGGTCGACCGCATCGGGCCGCGCGCGATGCTGACGGGCGGCCTGTTGCTGGGCGCCGCCGCGCTCGCCGTGGCGGCGCTGCTGCCGGCCTACTGGCTGTTCATCGTGGCCTATGCTTTCCTGGGGCTCGCCAACACCGTCTATCACCCGGCCGACTACGCCATCCTGTCGGCTACCATCGACGAGAAGCGCATCGGCAAGGCGTTCTCGATCCACACCTTCTCGGGCTTTCTGGGCTCGGGCGTCACGCCGGCGCTGGCGCTGGCCATCGCAGCGGTCTGGGGCTGGCAGGGCGCCTTCCTGGCGGCGGCTGGGCTGGCGATCGTCTCGGCCCTGTTGCTGATCGTGGCCGGCAGCATCCTGCCCAGGACCGTCCGCAAGCCGCAGGCCTCCACCGGCGAGCAGGCAAAGGTCGGTCTCGACCTGCTGCTGAGCGGTCCGGTGGTGCGCAACCTGCTGTTCTTCGTCTGCATCGCCATGGCCAACGGCGGCATCCAGAACTTCTCCGTCGTCGCCCTGGGCGCCCTGCACGACACGCCCGCATCGGTGGCCAATGTCGGCCTCTCGGGCTTCCTGCTGTTGAGCGCCGCGGGCGTGCTGCTGGGCGGCATCATCGCCGATCGCACGGCACATCACGAATGGGTGGCGGCTCTGGGCTTCGCCTTCACCTCGATGATGGCTGTGCTGCTGGGTTGGGTCGACATGCCGGCGGCCGTGCTGATCTTCGTGATGTCGGCCGGCGGCTTGCTGAACGGCATCATCCAGCCGTCGCGCGACATGATGGTGCGGGCGGTCACGCCGGTCGGCTCGTTCGGCAAGGTGTTCGGCTTCGTCTCGACCGGTTTCAACCTCGGCGGCATGGTGGCGCCCCTGCTCTACGGCTGGCTGATGGACCGTGGCCAGCCGCAGATGATCTTCGCCATCGTCACCGCCTTCATCCTCCTGGCGCTGCTGACTGCCGTCACGCGCCGCAAACCACAGGCTGCCGCATGGACGCGCTGACGCCGACCGACACCCAGGACAAGCAGGCGGCGCTCGGCCGCCGCTACGGCGCAGCCATCCCGCCGGCCGGGCCGTGGAACGAGACCATCGCCACCCTGCTCGACCACCGCTCGGTGCGCGGCTTTTTAGCCGACCCGCTGCCGGCGGGAACCCTGGAGACCCTGATCGCCGCCGCCCAGTCGGCGGCCACCAGCTCCAACATGCAGCTGTGGTCGGCCATCGCCGTCACCGATCCGGCCAAGCGGAAGGTGCTGGCCGAAATCGCCGGCGACCAGAAGCACATCGAGCAGTGCCCGCTCTACATCGGCTTCATCGCCGACATGTCGCGCAACGAGCGGATGTCGCAGGCCGAGCAGGTGACCTTCGAGAACCTGCCCTACCTCGAGACCTTCATGGTGGCCGGCATCGATGCAGCCCTGGCCGCTCAGAACGCCGTGGTCGCCGCCGAATCGCTGGGGCTGCGCACCGTCTATATCGGCGCCATGCGCAACGACCCGGCCAAGGTGCATGAACTGCTGGGCCTGCCGCAAAAGGCCTTCGTCGTGTTCGGCCTCTGCGTCGGCTACGCCGATCCGGCGTCGAAGAACGAGGTCAAGCCGCGCCTGCCGCAATCGACCGTGCTGCACCACGAGCGCTATGACGCCGCACCCGAGGTTCGCGACCGCCCCGCCTATGACGCGGAAATTGCCAAGTTCTCGGCCCGCAACGAGATGCAGGCCACGACCTGGACCGCCCGCATGCTGAACCGCATGGGCCCGATCAAGTCGATGAACGGCCGCGAGCGCATCCGTGCAACCCTGGCAAGGCTCGGTTTCGAGATTCGCTGACTTGCGGCCAAACGATGGCTGCGACCTTGTCGCCGCAGCCGCAACGCTTCCTCCGACCGCCCGTTTTTCCAGTGCGCGGCCACCCTCGGCCGCTTACAGGAAGAGGAAGTACGCATGGCCCATTCGCTGATCTTCAAAGTGACCCGGCCGGTCGCGATCGCGAGCGTGGCCGGTGCGGCGCTGTTCGCGATGCCGGTCCTGGCCCGGACCAAGGAACAGGGCCGCCAAGCCGCCGGCCGCCGACGCCGCGACCTCCAACAAGCCCGAGACCGTCGAGCAGCGTATCACCACGCTGAAGGCGGTGCTCAAGATCACGCCTGACCAGGAGAAGAAGTGGAACGGCGCGGCGCAGGCGATGCGCGAGAATGCCAGCCGCATGGTGAAGCTGGTGGCGGAGAAGCGCAAGATCGCGCCCGACAAGACCACCGCGGTCGACGACCCGAGCAGAAGAAGAACGCCGACCAGGTGTTCGAGCGCTACACGCCGCCGCGTCCGGCCCATCAGGGCTAACCGACAGGAGGCAACCATGACGATGCGAAACACCATCGGCCTCGCCGCCGGCCTCGCGGTCGGCGTCCTGGCCCTCGCCGCGCCCGCCAGCGCCGCGTGGTGGGGCAACAACGGCCGGTACCATTACGACAACCGTTGGAACAACTACAACGACCGCCATTTCGGCTACTACCACCGTGCGCCGCCGGTCGTTTATTCGACGCCGTACAACTACGGCTATCATCCGCCGCCGGTGTACTACAGCCCGTCTCCGGGCCTCTCGATCACCATCCGGCCGTAGCGTTAGACACGAAGGACGGTGGGCGGAAATGCCCGCCGTTTTCATTCGGCCAGGGACTTCTCGTAGAACACCGACCACTTGGAATCGGGATAATCCAGCACCGGCCCGCAGCGCGTGAAACCGGCGCGCTCGTAGACCGTCCAGGCGGCGGGATGGCGATCGCCGGTCTCCAGCACCAGGCGCCGAAGACCCTCGCACCGCGCCAGGACCTCGACCTGCTCGACGATCATCGCGCCGATCTTGCGGCCGCGATGCGACGGCCGCGTGTACATGCGCTTGACCTCGCCGATGCCGCCGGCATGGCGCTTGAGCGCGCCGCAGGCCACCGCCTGGCCGTCCTCGCGGGCGATGAACACGGTCGTGTCGGCCCCCGCCATCTGCTCGGCAGTCATGTGGAAGACGAACTCCGGCGGCGTCAGCTCGAGCAGCGTCGCGTTGAGCTCGGCGATCAGCGCGCGAACGTCGTCCTGCAATGGGCTTTCGATGGAAACAACAATAGCCACCATTCAAACGCTCGACGGTGGCGGCAACCCGGCCACGATCATCTCAAGCTCCGACACCAACCGGGGCGCGTCTCGCTGTACGTCTTCCAAATCTCGTCGAGATCAATGTGACCATACTCGTGCGCGATGATGTTGCGCATACCCACGATATCCTGCCACGGAATTGATGCATGTGCTTGTCGGGTCGGTGCGGACATACGCCTTGCGCATTCACCTACCAGCTCGAGAGCACGCTCCAAGGATCTCAGCAATATCCTGTCGCTATCGAGTTCGCCGCGAGCACGGCCCTTGGAAAAGGCCACGACCTCGCGGGCGAATTCGAGCATGTCGAAAAGCAACGCCCTGTCATCGACTTCAGGCGGCATAAAGCTCGCGTCGGCTACGCCGAATTGATGTGAGGCGATAGGGGTTGGTGATATTGCGTTCGCGAACGAGGTCAACCGGACGTCCGAAAAGATCGCCGAGTTCACGACGGAGTCGCGCGGTATCGAGGAGGCTCCAATCGGCGTCGGGTTCGTACTCGACAAGCAGGTCGACATCGCTGTCGGCTCGCGCGTCACCACGCGCGGCTGAACCGAATACGCTCAGCTCGCGGATCTTCCAGCGCCGGCAGAGGGCCGCGAGCCGGTCTTGCGGAGGCGGCAGGAACGACGACATAACATACTATATCATGCCGATGACCATCGTTCACCCATGCGGCAGCAGCACCTGGCGCACGGTCGCCACGTCCTGCAGGCGGTCGAAGCCGGCATTGATCTCGTCGAAGCCGATGCGCTGGCTCATCATGCGGTCGACCGGCAGCTTGCCCTGCTGGTAGAGGGCGATGAAGCGCGGGATGTCGCGCACGGGCACGCAGCTTCCCATGTAGCTGCCCTTGATGGTCTTCTCCTCGCTGACCAGCACGCTCTGCTTGAAGGAGAAGTCGGCGCTGATCGGCGACAGGCCCGCCGTCACCGTCGTGCCGCCCCAGCGCGTCACCAGATAGGCCGTCTCCATGGCCTTGATGGTCCCGGCGAGGTCGAAGGCGTAGTCGACGCCGCCGTTGGTGAGGTCACGCACCTGCTTCACGTGGTCGGCGTCCTTGGCGTTCACCGTATCGGTGGCGCCGAGCTGGCGAGCCAGCCCCAGCTTCTCGTCCGAAAGATCGATCGCCACGATGCAGCTCGCACCCGCCAGCACCGCGCCCATCAGGCCGCTCAGGCCGACGCCGCCCAGGCCGACGACGGCCACCGTGCTGCCGGGCCGGACCTGCGCGGTGTTGACCACGGCGCCCACGCCGGTGACGACGGCGCAGCCGAACAGGGCGGCCACATCGAGCGGCAGGGTGGGATCGATCACCACCACCGAGCCGCGATCGACCACGGCGTATTCGGCGTAACAGGAGACGCCGGACTGATGGTTCACCGGCTTGCCGTCGAGATGGAGCCGGTGATGGCCCGACAGGAGCTGGCCCGCGGCGCGCGGCGTCACCGAGCGCTCGCAGATGTAGGGCCGGCCTTCGAGGCAGCGCCGGCAACGGCCGCAGCTCACGTTGAAGGTGAAGCAGACATGGTCGCCCGCCTTGACGTCGTGCACGCCGGCGCCGACCTCGACGATCTCGCCCGCACCCTCGTGGCCCAGCACGATCGGCACCGGCCGCGGCCGGTCGCCGTTGATCAGCGACAGGTCGGAATGGCAGAGCCCGCCGCCGCCCACCTTGACCAAAACCTCGCCCTCGCCCGGCGGATCGAGATCGAGCTCGGCGATCTGGATCGGCTTCGACTTGGCAAACGGCCGCGGCGCGCCGCAAACGGTGAGAACGGCAGCTTTCATCTTCATCAGGCGATTCCTCCGTCGACCCGGACCACGGATCCGGTGGTGAAGCTCGATTGGCTCGAGGCGAGATAGAGTGCGGCGGTCACGATCTCCTCCGGCCGGCCGCTGCGCTTCAGCGCCGCGGTCGAGTTGAGCTTGTGCTCCTCGCTCCACGCCCTGGAGACATCCGTCAGGAACCGGCCGGGCGAGATGGTGTTGACCCGCACCTTGGGACCGTACTCGAAGGCGAAAGCCTCGGTGATGGCGTTCAGCGCCGCCTTGGCGCCGGCGTAGGGCGCGATCTGCGGCCTGGGGCGGAGCGCGCCCGCACTGGAAATGTTGATGATCGAGCCGCCCTCACCCGCGGCCATGCGGCTGCCGACCAGGGACATCAGGCGGAACGGGCCCTTGAAGTTCAGCGACGCGATGCGGTCGAAAAGATGCTCGGGCGTCTCCAGCGACGACGGCGCCAGCGGCGAGGACCCGGCGTTGTTGACCAGGATGTCGACCTTGCCGAAGGCGGCATAGGCTGCATCGACCAGCCCGTCGAGCTCCTGCCAGTTGGCGACGTTGCAGGCGTAGGTTTCGGCCTTGCGGCCCAGGGCGCGCACTTCCGCGGCGGCCTTCTCGCAGGCCTCGAGCTTGCGGCTGGTGACGAAGACGTCGGCGCCGTTGGCGGCGAAGGCCTTGACCATCTGGTAGCCCAGACCGCGGCTGCCGCCGGTCACCAGGGCGACTTTGCCTGAAAGATCGAAGTAGTTGGTCATCGGCTGCATCTCACGAAACACGCCTCATCCTGAGGAGCCGCGCAAATACGCGCATTCACATGCGCGCCGGGCGTCTCGAAGGATGGGCAACGGACTCGGTCTAAGTACGCCTCTTGGCCAGTTTCCGAATTTCACCATAGTCACCGCGAATCAATGCTTCCTTCTTTGAATGAGACCAGCCTTTGATTTGTCGCTCCACGGCAATGGAGTCGGCAATATCCGGAAAATGCTCGGACCACACGAGCTCGACCGGCAGTCGTTTGGAAGTGTAGCCGCCGTAGGCGCCGCTGTTATGTTCCGACAGTCGGCGCTCAAGCCCAAGACGGGCTGACCCGACGTAGTAGCTGCCGTCCGAACAGCGCAGCATATAGACGTACGCACCAGGCTCTTCCAAGGATCCGCCGCGTTGCCCACCCTTCGAGTATGGCGCATCAGAATGCGCCCAGGCCGCTACGCGGCCTCCTCAGGGTGAGGTTTATTGTTGGGGCTACCAATACGCCACCTTTGACGCTGGCATGTCACTTGCTAAGTGTACCTGTAGAGCGGAATTGGGCGGGTCGGCATGAGCATTCACGTCGCGCTGCATCACCGTACGACCTACACCTACGACCGGCTCGTGGCGCTGGGCCCGCAGGTCGTGCGCCTGCGTCCCGCCCCGCATTCCCGCACCGCGATCCTGTCCTATGCGCTCAGGATCGAGCCGAAGCAGCATTTCATCAACTGGCAGCAGGATCCGCAGGGCAATCATCTCGCCCGCCTGGTCTTCCCCGAGAAGACCGACCGCTTCGAGGTCGTGGTCGATCTGGTTGCCGACATGACGGTGATCAATCCGTTCGACTTCTTCCTCGAGCCCGACGCCGAGCAGTGGCCCTTCGCCTACGATCCCTCGCTGGCCGCCGAGATCGCGCCGTTCCGCAAGCTCGAGCCGCCCGGTCCGCTGCTGTCGGCCTGGCTGGCCAAGGTCGATCGCAACAAGCAGCGCACCGTGGATTTCATCGTCGGGCTGAATGCGCGCCTGCAGAAGGACATCGGCTACATCGTGCGCCTGGAGCCGGGCGTCCAGACTTGCGAGGAGACGCTGAAGCTCGGCAAGGGTTCATGCCGAGACACCGGCTGGCTGCTGGTCACCATCCTGCGCCATCTCGGCCTCGCCGCGCGCTTCGCCTCGGGCTACCTGATCCAGCTCACGCCCGACGAGAAGCCGCTCGAAGGACCGGAAGGTCCGACGCACGACTTCACCGACCTCCACGCCTGGTGCGAGGTCTATCTGCCTGGCGCCGGCTGGATCGGCCTCGACCCGACCTCGGGACTGCTGACCGGCGAGGGCCACATCCCGCTCGCCTGCACGCCCGAGCCGTCGAGCGCCGCGCCGATCGAAGGCGCCGTCGAGGAGAGCGAGGTCGCCTTCTCCTACGACATGAAGGTGACGCGCGTGCGCGAGACGCCGCGCACGACCAAGCCCTACAGCGACGAGCAGTGGGCCAAGCTGCTGGCCGTCGGCGAAGCGATCGAGGGCGACATCGGCAGGCACGACCTGCGTCTCACCATGGGTGGCGAGCCGACCTTCGTGTCGATCGACGACATGGACGGCGCGGAATGGAACACCCTGGCACTGGGGCCGGAGAAGCGGCGCAAGGCCGGCGTGTTGTTCCGCAAGCTCGCCGACCGCTTCGCCAGCGGGCCATTGCTGCATTTCGGCCAGGGCAAATGGTATCCCGGCGAGCAATTGCCGCGCTGGTCGCTCAACTGCCACTGGCGCAAGGACGGCGAGGCGATCTGGCGCGATCAGCATCTCTATGCGCTGGAAGACAAGCCGACCGGCGCCACGCCCGAGATCGCGCATCGCTTTGCGCTCGCCTTCGCGCACCGCCTGCAGCTCGATCCCGGCTACCTGTTCGGCGCCTTCGAGGACACCTGGTACTACCTGTGGCGCGAACGGCGGCTGCCCAGCAACGTCACCGTCGACGCGTCGAAGGTGAAGGACGAGATGGAGCGCGAGCGGCTGGCCCACGTGTTCGAGCAGGGCCTCGAAAGCGCCGTCGGCACCGTTCTTCCCATCCAGCGCGAGCATAATGGCCGCGGCCGCTGGCGCAGCGGGCCGTGGTTCCTGCGTTCCGAGAAGTGCTACCTGATCCCGGGCGATTCGCCGCTCGGCTACCGCCTGCCGCTCGATTCGCTGCCCTGGGCGGCGCCGCAGGACATGGACTTCGCCGTCGATCCCGATCCGATGGCGCCGCATCCGGCGCTGCCGCCGCTCGACGCCTTCCGCCGCGCTCCGGTGCTGCGCCGCCAAGAACGCAGCTCGCAGCGCGGCCTGCCTGCCGACACCAACGGCGACGGCGAGGCACGCCGCGAGGCTTGGCGGCGTGCGCTGGCGCCCGATCTCGGGCTGCGGCCCGGCGTCGGCCACTCGGCGGGCAATGTCGTGCGCACCGCCATTTCCTTCGAACCGCGCGACGGCCATCTCTTCGTCTTCATGCCGCCGACCGAGCGCACCGAGGACTATCTCGACCTCGTCACCGCGGTCGAGGACACCGCCGAGGAGCTTGGCCAGCCGGTGTTCATCGAGGGCTATCCGCCGCCCGGCGCCGATCCGCGCCTGAACCACTTCAGCGTGACGCCCGACCCCGGCGTCATCGAGGTCAACATCCATCCCTCGACGAGCTGGCGCGAGATCGTCGACAAGACCGAGATCGTCTACGAGGAAGCGCGCACGACGCGCCTGGGCGCCCAGAAGTTCATGATCGACGGCCGCCACACCGGCACCGGCGGCGGCAACCACGTCACCCTAGGCGGACCGTCGGCCGCCGATTCACCGCTGCTGCGCCGGCCCGATCTGCTTAAAAGCCTTTTGGGCTACTGGCTCAACCATCCCTCGCTGTCCTACCTGTTCTCCGGCCTGTTCATCGGCCCGACCAGCCAGCATCCGCGCGTCGACGAGGCGCGCAACGATGCCTTGCACGAGCTCGAGATCGCCTTCCGCCAGATCAAGCCCGGCCAGCCGGCGCCGCCCTGGCTGGTCGACCGCATCTTCCGCAACCTCCTGGTCGACGCCACCGGCAACGCCCATCGCACCGAGTTCTGCATCGACAAGCTGTTCACGCCCGACGCGGCGTCGGGCCGGCGCGGCCTGCTGGAACTGCGCGCCTTCGAGATGCCGCCGCACTGGCGCATGAGCGTGGCCCAGCAGGCGCTGCTGCGCGGCCTGGTCGCCAGGTTCTGGGACCGGCCCTACGAGCGCACGCTGACGCGCTGGGGCACGCGGCTGCACGACGACTTCATGCTGCCGCACTTCGTCTGGCAGGATTTTTTAGACGTGCTGGCCGATCTTTCGGAGCCGGGCTACCGCTTCACTCCCGACTGGTTCGCGCCGCATTTCGAGTTCCGCTTCCCCAAGATCGGCGAAATAGCACAGCGCGGCATCGAGCTGGAACTGCGCCATGCGCTCGAGCCCTGGCACGTGCTGGGCGAGGAGCCGGGCGGTGGCGGCACCGTGCGCTACGTCGATTCCTCGGTCGAGCGCCTGCAGGTCAAGGCCGTCGGCCTGAACGAGCAGCGCCATGTCATCGCCTGCAACGGCTGGCGCCTGCCGCTACGCGCCACCGGCACGGTCGGCGAATATGTGGCGGGCGTGCGCTATCGTGCCTGGCAGCCGTCCAATGCGCTGCATCCGACCATCGGCATCCACGCGCCGCTCACCTTCGACATCCACGATTCCTGGAATGGGCGGTCCCTTGGCAGCTGCAGCTATCACGTGGCCCATCCCGGCGGCCGCAGCTACGACCGCATGCCGGTCAACGCCAACGAGGCCGAGGCCCGCCGCCGCGCCCGCTTCTTCCCGATCGGCCATTCACCGGGCGACATGCCCGAGCCACGGCCGATCGACAATCCGGAACATCCGCTGACGCTGGACCTCAGGCGGGCCTAGCGCGTCGTCTGCGCTTCGGCTCGGGCAACTCGTCACCCTTCATCGGCGGGCGACCGACGCCGGCTCTCCTCAAGATGCCGAGCGCCTTGGCAATATCAGCCCGACCGGCTCGCTCGGCGATGTAGGCTTCGGTACGCAGGGCCGAGACCTTCTCGGCGACGGCTACATTGATCAGCTGATTGAGCGCAACCCCTTCCGCTTCGGCGAGCTTGCGCGCTTCGTCAAGAAGCGACGGCTGAAGCCTCAAGGCAAAATTGCTCTTCCTCATGGTCATTTCTCCAATAGCCTCACCGCCTCACCGCCTCACCGCCTCACCCGGCGACAAGACCAGAATTCCGAACTGCTTTGCGGACGGCACAAAGTCGCGCCGATTGAACGTCACGATCCCGTACGCTCCACCATTGACCGCGGCCTCGAGGACCATGTCGTCGTTCGCATCCGTTAGTGCCGGGCGCCACAAATAAGCCAGCCTCACCGACTCGGCCGCTGCCGCGACGGCATCGAGCAACGTCCCAACCTCGACCGACAGGCGGGCCGCCTTCAAGTGCTCGGGCCTCGTCATCACCGCTTCGTATTCGATCAACAGCGGAACCGACACCAGAAGCGTGAGTCCACGCCGCCGCTCGAGCACGGATTGGAGTAGGCGCCGTGAAGCTCCGGTATCGCTGCAGATGGCCGCCACCATGGCGTCCGTGTCGAGCACCCGTCTCATCGCGTACTTGATATTGCAGGCGATATTGCGCTTGTAGAGCGCGAATCGCAAGTCTGTCGCCGGGTCCGGCGCTAGACCCCGTTGCCGGCTCGTGCGAATCTCGCGCCCTGTTCCCTTCTCCCGCGGACCCATGGAGTCTTTGCGCGGCCTCTCCTCCTCGCCGGCAAGCGCATATGACGAGCTGGTCACCGGCCAGAAGTCGATCCGCTACCACTGGCAGGGCATTTTAAGCGTCATCCGCGCGCTGCCCGGCGGACTGGGCGAGCGCGTCGAGAGCGCGCGCCGCCAGCTCGAGGAATCGGGCGCCACGGTCAACCTGCTCGACGACCGCGGCGCGGCGCGCTGGACGCTCGACCCGCTGCCCTTCGTGGTCACGCCCGACGAATGGTCGGAGATCGAAAGCGGCGTCCTCCAGCGCGCCCGGCTGCTCGACGGCGCGCTCGCCGACATCTACGGCCCGCAGACGCTCCTGAAGGACCATCTGCTGCCGCCGATGCTGGTCCACGCCAACCGCCACTTCCAGCGGCCCTGCCGCGTCACCGACGGCAAGGCGCCGCCCCGCTACCTCGCCCACTACGCCGTCGACCTGGTGCGGTTGAGCAACGGCCGCTGGCACGTGCTGGCCGACCATACCGAAGTGCCGTCGGGCATCGGCTATGCCATCGAGATGCGCCGCGTGCTGGCACGAAGCCTGCCCGAGGCCTTCCGCTCCATCCCGGTGCGCCACCTCAGGCCGTTCATCGACCACTGGCACGATTCGCTGCTGGCCATGGCGCCGGCCGGCATGGCCCAGCCCACCATGGCGGTGCTGACGCCGGGCTCGCTGTCGGCGACCTACTTCGAACATGTCTACATCTCGCGCGTGCTCGGCGTGCCGCTGGTCGAAGGCGGCGACCTGGTGGCGCGCGACGGCGCGGTCTCGATCAAGACCCTGGCCGGCTTGCGGCCGGTGCACATGCTGCTGCGCTGCCTCGACAGCTCGTTCGCCGATCCGCTCGAACTGCGTGCCGATTCCGCCCTTGGCGTCACCGGCCTGGTCGAGACCACGCGCTCCGGCGCCATCTCGCTCGCCAATGCGCTGGGCTCGGGCGTGGTCGAGACGCCGGCCATGATGCCGTTCCTCGAGCGGCTGAGCGAAAAGCTGCTCGGCCAGCCATTGCAACTTCCGTCGCTCGACGTGTGGTGGCTGGGCGAGCCCGCGGCCCTCACCTTTGTGTTGGCCAATCTCGACCTGATGATCGTGCGGCCCTGCCTGGAGGCCGACCGCGAGCCGATCATCGTCGGCATGCTCGAACCGGTGGAGCGCAAGGCGCTGGAGAAGCGCATCCGTGCCCAGCCCGGCCACTTCGTGGCGCAGTATCCGGTCACACCCTCGCTCAGCCCGAAATGGGACGGCCACAACCTGGTGCCGGCCGCCATGGTGATGCGCGTGTTCGTGAGCGCCGAGGGAGATTCCTATCGCGCGCTGCCGGGTGGCCTGGCGCGCGAGCCGGCGGGCGACACCTGCCTGCGCTCGCTCGGCCGGCTGAACGGCACGCTGAAGGACGTCTGGGTGCTGACCGAGGACGCAGCCGACGTGCAGATCCCATCGACGCGGCGCTTCCACCAGGTCGCAGTCGAGCGCGGCGGCGCGGACCTGCAAAGCCGCGTCGCCGACAATCTCTTCTGGCTCGGCCGCTACATCGAGCGCCTCGACAGCGACGCCCGCCTGCTGCGCACCACGGCAACCAAGGTGGCGACCGGCGCGGTGGGCCCGCGCGACGCCATTGAGCTCCGCCTGCTCGGACGCCTGCTGAGCCAGGCCAACCTGATGGACCAGGCCTCGGCCCTGTCGGCGCCGGAGAATGCCGCCTTCCAGCAGGGCCTCGTGGCCGTCGGCGCCGACAATCGCGGCCTGCTGACCATGCTCGATTCCATCCAGCGCCTGACCAGCTCGATGCGCGAGCGCTTTTCGGTCGACATGATCACGGCAGCCGGCCCGGTGATGGCCGACGTCCGCCAGCGCCTGACGGCGGCGCGCGGCCAGCTCGATCCGCTGCTCGCCGCCCTCGACGAGATCGTGCAGTTCGTCGCCATCCTGTCGGGACTCGCGCAGGAGAACATGACGCGCGGCACGGGCTGGCGCTTCCTCGACCTCGGACGTCGGCTGGAGCGCGCGCAGTTCGTGGCGACCAGCGCGCTCGGGCCGTTCGCCCAGTCGCCGGTCGACTGGGAGGCCGCGATGTGGGTCGCGTTGGAGCTCTGCGACAGCACCATCACCTACCGCACGCGCTATCTCGGCCAGCTTCAGCCCGCGCCGGTGCTGGATCTGGTCATGCTCGACGACAGCAACCCGCGCTCGCTCACCTTCCAGCTGCGCGCCATCGAAGGCCATCTCGATTATCTGGCGCGCGTCTCGGGCGTGCGCGTGACGGCCCTGCCGGCGTCGCTCGACCAGGACCTCAATGCCGCGGTCAAGCAGTTCGCCGGCGACGAGCAGGTATGGCGCCACGAAGGCCTGGCGCTCGCCCTGCTGCGCGATCTTGCCAACGAGACCGACCGCCAGCTCGACGTACTCTCCGAAGCGATCACCCGCGCCTATTTCTCTCACGTGCCGGCGGCGCAGGCCGTCGGCTCGTCGACGGCGTGAGCAGGCCATGAAATACCTGCTCTCCCATCGCACGTCCTACACCTACGCCAGCACCGTCGACTCGGCGCAGCACATCGCCCATCTGCGGGCCCGCGCCTTCCCCGGCCAGCAGGTCAGCTCGATCAGCATCGAGACCACCCCCGTTCCGGCACTGGCGGTCCAGCATGTCGACCATTTCGGCAACAGCATCGACATCTATCGTCTCGACAAGCCGCATCACCGCTTCGACATCGAGGTGCGCGCCGCGATCGAGGTGCGCTTTCCCGATCCGCCGCCGGCCGCCTCGACGCCGCCGTGGGAAGAGGTGCGCGCTGCGCTGAACGGCAACGGCTTTCCGGTCTCGGTCGAAGCCAGCGAATTCGTCCACGAATCGCCGCTGGTGCCGGTGGTCGAGGCCTTGAAAGCCTACGGCGCCACGTCGCTGACGCCTGGCCGGCCGATCCTCGAGGCGGCGCGCGAACTCACGTCGCGCATCAGGAAGGACTTCGAATACCACCCCGGCGCCACCGACATCAGCACGCCGCTGGCCCAGGTCTTCGCCGGCAAGGCGGGGGTGTGCCAGGACTTCGCCCATGTCGAGATCGCCGCGCTGCGCGCCCACGGCCTCGCGGCAGCCTACGTCTCGGGCTACATCCGCACCGTCCATTCCAAGGAGGAGATCGAGCTGCGCGGCGCCGACGCAAGCCATGCCTGGGTCGCGGTGTGGTGCGGCGAGCAGGCGGGCTGGGTCCATCTCGACCCGACCAACGACCTTGTCGCCAAGGAAGACCATGTCGCCGTCGCCTGGGGCCGCGACTTCTCCGACGTGAGCCCCTTGCGCGGCGTCATCCTGGGTGGCGATTCGCACTCCTACGGCGTGGCCGTGACGTTGGTGCCGACCGACTGAGCAATCACATTGCGGTCCAGGCGGATGGCGCGGAAGGCGCGGTCTCACTACGCTTGGTCTTCCATTCGGGAGGAAGCGATGAGCGCGCTGGAAGCGCGCGGTCCGGAAGAGCTTGAGCTGCCCGGGTCGACGCGAGATGCCGCGCAGGCGGCCAAGGACATCGAGGCGGCCGGATTCTGCATCATCCGCGACGTCCTGCCGGCCGAGCGGCTGGCGCGCGTGCGCGAGGCGCTGTACCGCGCCGCAAGCGAAGACAGGGCCCGCGGCTGGGAGCACAAGTTCCGGCTCGACTATGCGCATGACGACACGAATCAGCGGGTGTGGAACCTGCTCAGCCGCGATCCGGCCTTCGCCGACCTGGTCGAGCACCCGCTGGCGCTCGGGCTGGTGAAGTCGACGATCGGCTGGCCGGCGCTGTTGGGCAACATCTCGGCCAACATCACCGGGCCGGGCGGCGGCGAGATGGTCCTGCACGCCGACCAGATCTTCGTGCCCGAGCCGTGGCCGGCAAAGCCGCAGGGCGTCAACGTCGCCTGGTGCGTCGACGACTTCACCGACGAGAACGGGGCCACCCGCATCGTGCCGGGCAGCCATCGCTTGAACCGCAAACCCGCCCCTGACGAGGCAGCGAAGGAAAGCGTGGCGCTCAAAGCCTCCGCCGGCTCGATCATCGTCATGGAGAGCCGTGTGTGGCACAAGACGGGGAACAACCGGACGCCGGCGCAACGCCGCGCCGGCATCTTCGCCTGGTACACGCGGCCGATCTATCGCCAACAGGAGAACTGGTACCTGTCGCTCAATCCCGCCGTCCGCCAGTTCGCGTCCGACGACATGCTGGTGCTGCTGGGCTACCGCACGGAGGGACTGGGCCTGGTCAACGGCAGGTCGCCTGCCTGACGCGGAGGGCCGAGTGGATATCGAAGCCAAGAAGCGCCAACTGCACGACGACGGATGCTGCGTCGTGCCCGGCATCCTCGACGCAGCCGAGACCGAGCGCGTGCGCGAGCGTTTGTGGGCCGCGGCCGAGAAGAGCGAGCAGCTGGGCGTGCCGACGCGCCAGATCGGGCTCGATCCCAATGAGCACAATGTCCGCGTCTTCTATCTGCTCGAGCGCGATGCGATGTTCCGCGAGCTGATCCAGCATCCCACCGCGATCGAGTTCGTGACGGCGCTGCTGGGCCCGGACTTCCTGATCTCGAACTTCACCGCCAACATCGCGCTCCCTGGCAGCAAATCCATGGAACTGCATTCCGACCAGGGCATCGTCGTGCCCGAGCCGTGGTTCCATCCCTGGAGCATCAACGTCATCTGGTGCCTGAACGACGTCGACGAGGAGAACGGCGCCACGCGCTACGTACCGGGCAGCCACAAGATCCGCTGGGCCTCGGAGCTGCCGCAGGATGCGCGTGAGCGGACCGTGCCCTTCAAGGCGTCGGCCGGATCGATCGCCGTCATGGACGGGCGGCTGTGGCACACGTCGGGCGCCAACGTCTCGCAATCACGCGAGCGGGCGCTGCTCTTCGGCTACTACTCGCGCTCCTTCATCCGCCAGCAGCAGAACTGGAACGCCAGCCTGTCGCCCGAGACGATCGAGGCGCTGTCGCCGCAGTTGCGGGCCTGGCTGGGGATGGAGGCGCGGGCCAACGTCAAGCTGGCACAGCGGCTGCGCATTCATCCTGTCGCCACTCACACGCGGCTGACGTCGTGACAAGTCTTACCTCCCCACGAAGTGGGGAGGTGGCCGCAGGCCGGAGGGGTCATGAGCAACAGTGCGCTGTCGCTCATGACCCCTCCGGCCCTTCGGGCCACCTCCCCAAGCGTCGCTTGGGGAGGAATATCAGCCGCCGAGAAAATCCTTCGCCCACTTCGTGTAATCCGCATCGCGCGTCACGCGCTTCATCAGCTCGGCGTCGGCGATGCCTGAAAGCTTGCCGGGCGGCGTGCCGTCGCGCAGCGCGCGCAGCGTGTCGTGGATGGCCTTGACCGCGGCGGCGAAGGGTTGGTGGCCCTGCAGGGCGATGCGCACGCGACGGGCGCTGAGATAGGCAAGGTCGGTGAGACCGCCCGACACGCCGCCCAGGATCAGCGGCAGCGTGGTTGCGGCAGAGATCGCGTCGAGCTCGGCGCGTGTGCGCACGCCGACGAAGAACAGCGCATCGACGCCCGCTTCCTCATAGGCCTTGCCGCGGGTGATGGCATCGTCGAGGCCGCTGATCTGCACCGCGCTGGTCCGGCCGGCAATGCACAGCAGCGGGTCCTGACGGCCGGCCAGTGCGGCCTTCATCTTGCCGACGCCCGCCGCGATCGACGTCAGCCGCGGCTTGGCCGTGCCGAACGGCGTCGGCAACTCGGTGTCCTCGAGGCTGAGGCCGCCGACGCCCGCCGTTTCCAGCTCCTCGACCGTGCGCTTGGCGTTGAGCGCATTGCCATAGCCATGGTCGGCGTCGACCATCAGCGGCAGGTTGCCGGCGCGGTTGATGCGATAAGCCTGGCCCGCAAATTCACTCAAGGTGAGCACGATCAGGTCGGGGGCGCCCAACACCGTCAACGAGGCCGTCGAGCCCGCGAACATGCCGACCTCGAAGCCGAGATCCTCGGCGATGCGGGCGGAGATGGGATCGAACACCGAGCCGGGATGCACGCAGCGGTCACCGGCGAGGATCGCGCGGAAGCGCCGGCGGCGGTCGGTCCAGTTCATCTGATCTCCCCTTTTTCGCAGCGTTTCGACGGGCAAACCGGAGCTTCGCCGCCGCTCGCGACGGCTGGTTCCGGGCCGCCGGGATGGTCTACTATTTCGGCCAATCCCCGAAGAGGAAACATTTGGAAACGCTCATCCCGTCTTCCGCCGACCTCGCAGGCGACCCCGCCATCGTCGCCCGCGCCGAGGCGTTGCGGCCGATCGTCGAGGCGGCCTCCGACGAGATCGAGGCCCAGCGCCGCCTGCCACCGGCCCTTTTGGACAAGCTGCACGAGGCGCAGCTGTTCCGCCTCCTGATGCCGCGCTCGGCCAGTGGCATCGAGACCGATCCCGTCACCTTCTTCCACGTCATCGAAGCCATCGCCAAGGCCGACGCCTCGACCGCCTGGTGCCTGAGTCAGGCCGGCGGCTGCTCGATGTCGGCCGCCTATCTTGCCGTGCCGGTGGCGCAGGAGATCTTCGGCAACGATCCGCGCGCCGTGCTGGCCTGGGGCCCGGGTCCAAGGGTCAGGGGCGTCGAATGCGAGGGCGGCTATCGTGTCACCGGCGTTTGGGCCTTCGCCTCGGGCGGCCGGCACGCTACCTGGCTCGGCGCCCATTGCCCGATCTGGCAGGCCGACGGCTCGCCGCGACTGGACGCCAACGGCCGGCAGGTCGAGCGCACCATGCTGGTGCCGGCGAACGAGGTCGAGTGGACCGACATCTGGAACGTCGTCGGCCTGCGCGGCACGGCGAGCGACCAGTTCGCGCTGACCGATCACTTCGTGCGCGGCGATCATTCCATGACCCGCGACTTCCAGAAGGAATGCCGCGAGGCTGGTCCGCTCTACCGCATGTCGGCGATGACCTGCTACGAGCTGGGCTTCTCCGGCGTGGCGCTGGGCATCGCACGGGCCTGCCTCGACAATTTCGTCGACGTCGCCAGGAACAAGATCCCGCGCGGCAAGGTGAGCCCGATCCGCGACAACGCGGTGGTGCAGACCAACCTCGCCCAGGTCGAGGTCGGCATCCGCTCGGCGCGCGCCTTCCTGCTGCAGTCCGTGGCGGAGATCTGGAAAGTCTCGGCCGGCGACAAGCTCTCGGTCGATCAGCGCATCACCATCCGGATGGCCTCGACCAACGCCATCCATCGCTCGCGCGAGGCGGTCGACTTCGCCTACAACGCCGCCGGCGCCACGGCGATCTTCGAGAACCATCCGCTGGAGCGCCGCTTCCGCGACATCCACACCGTGACCCAGCAGCTGCAGGGGCGGCTGTCGCATTTCGAGACCGTCGGCGCCTGGATGCTGGGCGCCGACGCCGACCTCACCTTCGTCTGATCATCACCGGAGACGGACCATGCCGCTTGGCGTCCTGCAGCATTACACCATCGAGCCCTCCAATCTGGAGGCCACCAAGGACTTCTATTGCGACGTGCTGGGGCTGGAGAACGGCGATCGCCCGCCGCTCGGCTTCCCGGGCTACTGGCTCTATTCCGGCGGCGTGCCGACCGTGCATCTGCTGGGGCCGCGCAAGCCACGCGAGGGCATCGTCGTGCGCGGCACCGAGAAGAGGTTCGAGGATACCGGCCGCTTCGACCATATCGCCTTCGCCGCCACCGACCTGCCGGGCGTGCGCAAGCGCCTCGAATCGAAGAAGGTGAAGTTCCGCGAGCAGGTCGTGCCGCGCACCGGCGCCGCGCAGATCTTCCTCTACGATCCCGATGGCGTCGGCGTCGAGTTGAACTTCCCGCCGGAAGAGGCCAAGGCGTGAGGATGGCTGGTCGTTCGGCCTCTTGCCGGACTGCGGGCCTCCAGGCCCGCTTCATGTGGAGCGCGGACCTCCAGGCCCGCATCATGAGCATGAGCGGACCTGGAGGTCCGCGCTCCGAAGATCATGAACGGGCCTGGAGGCCCGCGGTCCCGGAAGAGGTCTGAATGCTGGTTTCATTCGACATTGAAAAGGTAGAACCCCTCGCCGACGGCGCGCCGTTCGGCGCGGTCGGCGCCTATGAGCGCGTGATCGCCAAGGCCAGGGGCGAGGTCGACCCCCAGCATCCCGGCAACAAGGGCATCGCCCTGATCGACAGGGCGCCTCTCAACGCCAGCGGCAGGGTCGAATACACCACCGACATCTTCATCCTGCGGCCCAAGGACCCCGCCAAGGGCGACGGCCGCATCCTCTACGAAGTGAACAATCGCGGCCGCAAGATGCTGTTCAGCAACATCGCCGACGGCCCGCAGGGCGTGAACGATCCAAAGACCATGGCCGATGTCGGCAACGGCTTTCCCCTGCGCCGGGGCTACACCATCGTGTGGTCGGGCTGGGACCCCGATGCGCCGCGCGCCAACATGGGTCTGGGGCTGACTGCACCGGTCGCGACCCTCAACGGCAAGCCCATCATCGAGATGGTGCGCGAGGAGTTCGTCTCCGGCACGCGCGTGGGCAACCTGGACATCTTCAAGCTGTCCCACGAGGCGGTTTCGACGGATCAGGTGTGGGCGCGGCTGTCGGTGCGCGAGCGCGCCGACGACGAGCGCCGCGAATTGCCGCGCAGTCAGTGGTCCTTCGTCGATGCCCGTTCGATCAAGCTCAACGACGGCGCCAAGCCCAGGCCGGGCTGGCTCTACGAGTTCCACTACGAGGCGATGAATCCCAAGGTGCAGGGCCTGGGCTTCGCGGCGACCCGCGATGTCGTGAGCTGGCTGCGCCACGATCCGGCGGCAACCGCCGCCACCGGCGGCAAGATCAGCCATGCGTTGGCCATCGGCTTCTCCCAGGCGGGGCGTTACCTGCGCCACCACATCTCAGGCGGCTTCAATCGCGACGAGCAGGGTCGCAAGGTCTTCGACGGTATCCACGCCCACATCGCCGGCATCGGGCGCATCTTCTTCGATACGCCGTTCGGCCAGCCGGCGCGCACCGGTACGCAACACGAGGATCACGGGTTTCCGGAGAACGCCTTCCCGTTCTCGACGGCAGCTCTCAGCGATCCGCTGACCGGCGAGGAGGGCTCGCTGTTCCGAGGCGACGGCAGTGATCCCAAGCTGATCGAGACCAACACGTCGACCGAGTACTGGCAAAAGGGCGCTTCCCTGCTGCACACCGATCCGCTCGGCAAGGAAGACCTGACGCTGCCCGGGAACAGCCGCGTCTACATGATCGCCGGAACCCAGCATGGCGGCCGCGCCGGCGCCACCACCGATCCCGGACCGAACATCAACCCGCGCAATCCGCACAATCCCATGCCGGCCGTGCGTGCGTTGCTGGTGGCGCTCGACGAATGGGTCGTGTCGGGCAAGGAACCGCCGCCCAGCCGCGTGCCGACGCTGGCCTCAGGCACCCTGGTCGAGCCCGACAAGACGGGCTTCCCCGCCGTGCCGGGCGCTGCCGTGGTGAAGGTCACCAACCGGGTCACGCCGCCCGTCGACTGGGCGAGCCCCGTGCCGCCCAAGAAGGCGTATCGCACGCTGGTCTGCAAGGTCGACGCCGACGGCAACGAGGCGGCGGGTATCCGCCTGCCCGATATCGCCGTGCCGCTGGCGACCTATTCGGGCTGGAACGAGTACAAGCCGCCGTACCCTGCGGGCGAGCTGGCCGATCGCGACGGAAGCTGCCTGCCCTTTTCGGCCGACAAGGCGGCGCGCCAGGCGTCCGGCGATCCACGACCCTCGATTGCCGAACGCTATGCCGGCGGCGCGGACTATGTCGCCAAGGTGCAGGCCGCGGTCGCAGCCCTTGCCGCGGACCGTTTGCTGCTGGCCGAGGACGCCGAACGGTATCTCGAGCGGGCACGCCGCAAACCGCCCGTCGCGCCGTAGGAGGAGAAGACATGGCCAAGCTCGACCGCGACGGGGTGAAGATCCACTACGAGGTCCACGGCAGCGGACCGACGCTGTTGCTGAGCCATGGCTACAGCTCCACGGCGCGCATGTGGGACGGCCAGATCACGGCGCTCAAGGACCGCTACCAGGTGATCGTCTGGGACATGCGCGGGCACGGCGAATCGGACTATCCTGCCGACCAGAGCCTCTATTCCGAGGCGCTGACCGTGGGCGACATGAAGGCCCTGCTCGACCAGGTCGGCGTCAAAACGGCGATCGTCGCCGGGCTGTCGCTGGGCGGCTACATGTCGCTCGCCTTCGCCGCCAGCCATCCCGAGCGGGTGCGCGCACTGATGCTGTTCGACACCGGTCCGGGCTTCAAGAAGGACGAGGCACGCGCCAAGTGGAACGAGACGGCGCACCAGCGCGCCGCCAACCTCGAGGCCAACGGGCTGGCGGTGCTCAATTCCAGCGACGAGGTCAAGCTCACGCGCCATCGCGACGCCTCCGGCCTGGCGCGCGCCGCGCGCGGCATGCTGGCCCAGGAAAACGACCGGGTAATCCAGTCGCTCGACAAGGTTTCCGTGCCGACGCTGGTGCTGGTCGGCGCCAACGACACCAACTTCCTTGCCGCCACCGGCTACATGGCGGCCAAGATCAAGCAGGCGATCAAGGTGGTGGTCGCCGACGCGGGCCATGCGGCCAACCTGCATCAGCCCGCGCTTTTCAATCAGGCCGTCGAGGCGTTCCTCGCCCGGCTGCCGGCAGCTTGAGGAGGACATCATGGGCAAGCGGATCGCGGTCGTCGGCGTCGGTGCATTGGGCGGTTATGTCGGCGGCTGGCTCGCCCACACGGGCGAGGACGTGACCCTGATCGACTTCTGGCCGGAAAACATCGAGGCCATCCGCAGCCGCGGGCTGGAGCTCGATGGCGTCACGCCGGAGGAGAAGGTCACGGTCAAGAACGCCAAGACCATGCATCTCACCGAGATGCAGGACCTTTCCCGCCAGAAGCCGATCGACATCGCCTTCGTCTCCATGAAGTCCTACGACACCGAATGGGCGACGGCGCTGATCAAGCAGTACCTGGCGCCGGACGGCTTCGTCGTGTCGCTGCAGAACTGCCTCAACGAGGAGCGCATCGCGGGCGTCGTCGGCTGGGGCAAGACCGTGGGCATGGTGGCCTCGCTGATCTCGGTCGACATGTTCGAGCCGGCCCGCATCCGCCGCACCGTGGCCAAGGGTGGCGACAAGCACACCGTGTTCCGCGTCGGCGAGGTCCACGGCCGCATCACCAGCCGCGTCGAGGAGTTGCGCGACATGGTGGGCCGCATCGACAGCGCCAAGACCACCACCAACCTGTGGGGCGAGCGCTGGTCCAAGCTCTGCCAGAACGGCATGAAGAACGGCGTGTCGGCCGCGACGGGCCTCACAGGCTCGGACTGCGACCGCAACGACACCATCCGCCGCTTCGCCATCAAGCTCGGCGGCGAGGCGGTGCGCGTCGGCCAGGCGCTGGGCTACCACATCGAGAAGATCGGCAAGCTGGAGCCCGAGACGCTGGCTAAGGCGTCGGAAGGCGACAAGACCGCCCTCGACGAGATCGAGACGATCATGCGGCCGGGCTCCAACACCAACCCCAACCCGCGCGCCGACATCCAACGCCCGTCGATGGCCCAGGACATCCGCAAGGGCCGCCGCACCGAGATCGAGTTCATGAACGGCTATATCGCCGATCGCGGCACCTACATCGGCGTGCCGGCGCCGACCCACGCCAAGCTCACGGAGATCGTGAAGAAGGTCGAGCGCCAGGAAGTGAAGGCTGCACCGGCGTTGCTGGGCGGCTAGTCTTCTTCCGGACCGCCGGCTTCCAGCCGGCTCGGATTCATGAGCCGGCTGGAAGCCGGCGGTCCGGAAGACTCAGTTGATGTACAGGCCGTAGGCATCGGAGGCGTCCCAAGCATCGCCCCAGTCGAGGGTCGCCATGGTCGCCGTCGGGTTGTAGGGATCGCCGGCGTCCTGATTGTACATCTGGTTGACGCGGCTATCGATCATCTGCGCCCGGCCCTTCTTGATGAAGGTGTTGTAGGCCGTCTGGCCGCCGATATAGAGGCAGCCACAGACGTTCTGGTCGGGATAGACCCAGACCTGCTTGCCCTTGAAGGTGGTCTGCGAGATGCGGTGCGGCGGCAGCTTCTTGAAGGCCGCGACCTTGGCCGGCGTGTTGAGCGACAGCTTCTTGAAGCCCGAGTCGGCCAGCAGGTTCTCCTTGCTTTCCGGCTGGTAACCCAATGGGTTCATCGGGTCGGTGTTCGAGCAGGCCGACAGGGCAAAGATCAGCCCCACAACAGCAAGAAGCGACGTCAACGGTTTCACCGCGATCTCCCCGGTTTAAGCGGCAGCCTTGAGGCCCGCCTTCGCATCCTCTTTGATCATATCTGCCCCCTTCTCCGCCACCATGATCGTGGGGGCGTTGGTATTTCCCGAGGGCACGGTCGGCATGATCGAGGCGTCGATCACCCGCAGCCCGGCGATGCCGTGGACACGCAGCCGGTCGTCGACCACGGCCATGGGATCGCTGCCCATCTTGCAGGTGCCGACGACATGGTAGGTCGTCTGGCCGTTCTGGCGGGCGTAATCGAGCCATTCGTCGTAGGTGTTCACGTCCTTGCCGGGCTTGTTCTCGAAGGCGATGTATTTTTCCATCGACGGGTGCGAGACGATCATGCGGGCGATCTGCATGCCCGCGACCGTGGCGTCGCGGTCGATCTGGGCCGACAGGAAGTTCGGCCGGATGGCGGGTTCCACGCCCGGCGCCGCCGACTTGATGTGGATCGAGCCGCGCGAATCGGGCCGGCACTGGCCGATCACCACGGTCATGCCGGGCTCCTTCTCCAGCAGCCGCTTCTGGGCGGTGTCGTAGCTGGCATGGGCCATGTGGAACTGCATGTCAGGCGAGTCGAGCCCGGGCCGCGTACGCACGAAGCCGTAGACCACGCCCGCGGTCAGCGCCAGCGCACCGCGCCCGGTCGTGTAGTACTTCAGGACCTCCCTCACCAGGCTCAACCCGCGCGTCTGCTCGTTCAGCGTGATCGGCAGCTTCACCCGCCAGTTCATGCGCGGCGCGAAGTGGTCGCCGTAGTTCTCGCCGACGCCCTTCAGCTCGTGCTTCACCTCGATGCCATGGCGGCGCAGCAGCTCGGGCTGGCCGATGCCGGAATGCTCGAGCACGCCCGGCGACTGCACCGATCCGCACGACACGATGACTTCGCAGTTGACCCGCGCCTCGAGCGGCATGCCGCGCACGCTGTAGGCGACGCCGACGGCGCGCTTGCCCTCCAGGATCACGTTGTGCACCAGCGCATCGGTCTCGATCTTGAGGTTGGGCCGGTTGCGGATGGGATCGAGGAAGGCGCGCGCCGTCGACTGGCGTTTGCCGTTCTTCATCGTCACCTGGTAGTAGCCGAAGCCTTCCTGGTCGCCGTTGTTGTAGTCCTTGTTCTTCGGATAACCGCTCGCCGCCGCGGCGTCGATGAAGGCGTCGCACAGCTCATGGGTGTCGCACATGTCGGCGACGTTCAGCGGGCCGCCCTTGCCGCGGCTGTCGTCGCCGCCGCGCTCGAAATTCTCCGACTTCTTGAAGTAGGGCAGGATCTGCGAATAGGACCAGCCGCGATTGCCGAGCTGACCCCAGGTGTCGTAGTCGAGCGGCTGGCCGCGCACATAGAGCATGCCGTTGATCGAGCTCGAGCCGCCCAAGGTACGGCCGCGCGGACAGGGGATGCGCCGGTTGGCCACCCCCTCCTCGGCCTCCATCTCGAAGTTCCAGTTGAAGGTCTTGTGGTTCAAGAGCTTCGTGAAACCCGCGGGAATGTCGATCCACATCGACTTGTCGGCCGGCCCTGCTTCCAGCAGCAGGACCTTGACGCTCGGATCCTCGGTCAGCCGGTTGGCCAGAACGCAGCCCGCCGAGCCGCCGCCCACGATCACATAATCCCAATCCGCCATGACGTTCCTGCCCTTGTTAACGGAATATTCATATCAAGGAGGACCGCAGGCGTCTCGCCCGCTCATGCTCTTCCGGACCGCGCGCTAGGTCGCGTCTGACGCGACCTAGCGCGCGGTCCGGAAGACGATGACAATGCTAGCGCAGATGGCAGGAAACCTGGTGCCCTGGCGCGATTTCGCGCAGCGGTGGTGATTCGACCCGGCAGCGGTCGACCGCATAGGGGCAGCGGGTGTGGAAATGGCAGCCCGGCGGCGGCCGGACCGGGCTGGGCACGTCGCCCTGCAGGACCATCTTCTTGCGGCGGATGGCAGGGTCGGGCACCGGCACAGCCGACAGCAGGGCCTCGGTGTAGGGGTGCTGCGGGCGCGTGAAGATCGAGCGCGTGTCGGCGTACTCGACGATGCGGCCGAGATACATGACGGCGATGTAGTGGCTGATGTGCTCCACCACCGCGAGATTGTGCGAGATGAAGAGGTAGGAGAGCTGGCGCTCGCGCTGCAGATCCTGCAGGAGGTTGATGACCTGCGCCTGGATCGACACGTCGAGCGCCGATACCGGCTCGTCGCCCACGATCAGCTTGGGCCCCAGGGCGAGCGCACGGGCGATGCCGATGCGCTGGCGCTGGCCGCCCGAGAACTGGTGCGGGTAGTTGCTCATCTGCGCGGGCCTGAGGCCAACGCGGGCAAACAGGGCCGCGACCTGCTCATCGCGCTCCCGCCGCCTGCCGGTGCCGTGCACCAGCAGCGGCTCGCCCACGATCTCGCCCGCCGTCATGCGCGGATTGAGCGAGGAGAACGGGTCCTGGAAGATGATCTGCATCTGCGCCCGGTAGGGGCGCATCTCCGATTTGGACAGGCCAGTGATCTCGGTGCCGCCGACCTGGATCGAGCCGGAGGTCGGCTCAGTCAGGCGCAGCACGGCGCGGCCGGCCGTGGTCTTGCCGCAGCCGCTCTCGCCCACCAGCCCCAGTGTCTCGCCGACGCCGATCGAGAAGCTGATGCCGTCGACTGCATAGACATGGCCGACGGTGCGGCGCAGCAGGCCCTTGCGCACCGGGAAGTGCTTCTTGAGGTCCTTGACCTCGAGCACCGGCATGTTGGCGGCGGGGCTCATGCGAAGGGCCTCTTCGCTGGGGGCGCGCCACTCCAG
>WHTW01000060.1 GCA_009377525.1 Rhodospirillales bacterium | reverse complement strand
GGGCATCGGAGACGACGAGCTTGACGCCGCGCAGGCCGCGCCGGGCGAGCTTCCTGAGAGGCTGGCCGGAAATGAGTTGAGTGATTTCAGTCACTTGTGATTCGGTCGTGGTTGCGAAGCTACGACGGAGGATGACATGGCTTGGACTGAAACCACTCGTGCACAGTATCGGCGCGAGGGCCTGCGCTATGCAAGTGACACGACCGACGCCGAATGGAGGACGATCGAAGGCCTGCTGCCGCCGCCGCGGCAGCTTGGACGGCCTCGCACGGTCGACCTGCGCACGATCGTCAATGCGATCCTCTACATCTTGGCCACCGGCTGCCAATGGCGCGCCCTGCCCATCAACTTTCCGCCGCGCTCGACCGTGCAGGGCTACTTCTACCGATGGCGTGACGACGGCACCTGGCGTTGGCTCAATGCCCGGCTGGTCATGCAGGCTCGTCAAGCCCTGGGGCGCAAAGTTGAGCCCTCGGCCGGCATCATCGACAGCCAGAGCGCCCCGACCACCGAAAGTGGTGGCCCGCGCGGGGTCGATGCCGGCAAGCGCATCAAGGGTCGTAAACGCCACATCGTCACCGATACACAAGGCTTCCTGCTTGTCGGCCAGGTCCACGAGGCCAACATCCAGGACCCTCATGGCGCCGTGCCGCTGCTGCGGGCCTTGCGTCGCGCCTTCCCCAAGCTGCGCCACATCTTCGCCGATCGCGTCTACCGCGGCCCCCAATTGCGCGCCGCCATCGACGATTGCGGCCCCAGGACCCTCGAGATCGTCGAGCGGCCGCCAGGCGTCAAAGGCTTCCTCCTCCTGCCCAGACGATGGGTCGTCGAGCGCACCTTTGCTTGGCTGGGACGCAGCCGACGCCTCGCCAAGGACTTCGAGGCAACCATCGCCAGCGCCACCGCTTGGCTCCTCATCGCTCACATACGCCTCCTCGCCAGGCGCCTCGCAAGACCTTGATGCTCCTAGATTCATTTTGAGTCAGACTCTGAGGAACGCCGTCCAGAAGGTCTCGGCCTCGGAGGGGCCGATATCCATGCCGAGCACTTCGCGCCGGCCATCGGCGTTGACACCGACCGCCACGATGACGGCGACCGAGACGATGCGGCCGGCCTGGCGGACCTTCACGTAGGTCGCATCGATCCACAGGTACGGCCAGTCGCCCTCGAGCGGCCGATCGAGGAAGGCCTTGACCCGCTGGTCGATGTCCTCGCACAGCCGGCTGACTTGGCTCTTGGAGATGCCGCTCATGCCCATGGCCTTGACCAAGTCGTCGACCGAGCGGGTCGAGATGCGCCGGCCGCATGCAGGCGACAGGCAATGGCTGCGCCGATGAAGCCCGTTACGCCAACCAAGAGGACGGTCTTACGGGCCAGCGACGCAGGCGAGCGGAGCACTTCGGATGCAGCGTCGTTCACAGGGAACCCTTGGCTAATCCCTCAACGGCCCCCTGAAGCCGCAGCCAACGACGATTTTCCCAGCCGCGGCGGGCCGCCTCGGCATGGCCGCGCGAATCGCCGTACCAGCCGCGACCGTCTTGTCATCGTCGCGGCTGCGGGAGCGCGAGCTGCTCCGGCTGCGGCCACGGCGATCATCGTCGTCATCATCGTCCCGACGTGAGCGCGCTGCCCGGGCGTGGCCTTCGGAGTCGCCGAACCAGCCGCAGCCTCGCCCTTCCGCTGCCAAGTCAGTGCTGAATGTCATCGGCACCAATTGGGACAAGTACTCCAAGCAGGAGATCTCGGACCTCAAGACCAACGACGAGCAAGTCACCCAAATCGTCGCCAAGTATGGCATCGAGAAGGTCGCCGCCCAAGCGCGCCCGACGTGATGCCGTTCAGCCGGGCGCTATTTGAGTCGCTCCATGAGCTTGGCGCGCACGAGAAGATCACTCTCCGCCACTTCCAGAATGGTCGTGTATTCCTCGACCGAAAGGCCCTCCTCGGTCACCGCATTGGTCATGGCATCGTTGGCTTCGCCGATGAGTCGATCCTGTTCGGCGGCCGGCGCATGGGCTAGCTTTTGATCGAAGGCGCCCTTGATCGCGCTCACTTTCCTGACGGCGACGGCGGTCGCATCTAGTTTCTTGTCAGAGATGTCCGCAGGCGCCAGCGTCGTGCCGAGCGGGGCCGGCGACGGCGCGGCAGGCGATTGATGCTGCGCGTTCGCCGCGGGGGTAAACACCAGGCAAGCGACAGCGAGACTCGTAGAGCAAGTCGCGGCAAATCGGGTTATTGGTCGCATCGTTATTGGTCGCATCTAGGATCTCCTTTGTCTTAAGGCTGTCGATACTTTTCACGAAGGGCTTTGTCCGCTCCGGGCGCGCCTCCACACGACGCGCCTGAGAAGCGATTCGAATTGTGCCGCGCCTGGTGCATCTGCTCGCGGCGGCACCACGTCAGCGGCCCGGATCGGTCTTGAGGTCAACGACGAGCTCTGTCGCCACGGGCGTCCTTTCGAGGGCTTGTTCCCTCGCGTCACCGCGGTTCGGATTTGATGCGGCCGCCCTTGTCGACGACGATGTCGACGGCTTCGTTGCCCTTCCTGCCACGGGCGCGCCAGACGCCCACGCTGTCGCGCGACACGTCGGTAACCGCCGTGTAGCCGGCCTGCTCGATCTTCGTCCGGATGGCATCCGAGTCTGGCGTCTGTGCTTGCGACGGGACGGGTTTGACCGCGAGCGGGTCGGCCGGCGGCGGCTGGGTGGTCTGCGCCAAGGCACTCCCCGCAATCATCGCCGCGACGGCGCTGCTGAACAAAAAAGGCCGCCGCCTTGCGGTCGTCGCAAAGATCTGCGGCATTTTCCCGGGACCCTCTCAGCTCGGCGCCTGAGTATGGCGCCCACCGGGCTGTGATATGCCTTCGAGTGCCTGCGCCGCCGGCCGCGCCTCGCCCTGTGCGGCAAGGTCCCCCAACGCAAGGATACCGACCAGCCGCTTGTCGCGGTTGACCATGGGCAGGCGTCGCACCTGCTGGTCGCCCATGTTGTGCGCCACGTGGTCGACGTCCTCGTCGTCGTAGCAGAACTTGACGTCCTGGGTCATGGCCTCGCGCACCTTGGTCGAGGGCGCCTTGTTTTCTGCCACGGCCCGCACGGCGATGTCGCGGTCGGTGATCATGCCGACCAGCCGGTCATTCTCACCGACTGGCAGAGCGCCGATCCCCAGGTCGCGCATTTTCGTGGCCGCTTGCTGGAGGGTCTGGTCGGGATTGGCGATCTGCACGTCCCGGCTCATCGCTTCACTCACTCGCATGTCATCCTCCTGAAGATGGAAAAAGGAAAAAGCAGAATCAACTTGTGGTGCCGACACGTCGCTTCTGGCCGCGCGACGACTCGCCCGGCCGTCAGGCTTGGCGGCGCTTGCCGGCGCCGCCGGACGAACGCGTCCGGAAGGCCCGCGCATCCGCCGCGTTCTGCGCCGCCCTGCCGGCCGCCGCATGCTCTTCGACAGACGAGCGGTCAGCATTGTCGAGCTGCCACAACGCCTTCAGATCGTCCGGCAGTGCGTCACGAACCTTGACGCACTGGCCTCGCGGCAGGTGGGCGCTCAGCACATCGAACACCGAGCACACGGCATCGCGCACATCGACGGGCCGGATGCCGTGCAGGCCATCTTCCACATGCGCCAGGAACGCGTCCTGCGTGCGCAGCCGCAGGGGTTCGGCATTCGGATGGTAGCCGTCGTAGTACGCACCGCGCACGATCAGCGGCAGTTGCGCGCCGAGATGCGCAGCCAATGGCGCCGGCACCCTGTCGCGCAAGGCGCGCAGCACGGCGCCCAGGACATGCCATGCGACCTGCCGGTCGGGGCCGATATCGGCCATCACTTCGTCCAGCCAGATATTGGTGGTCTGCAGAGACTTGTCGAAAACGTCCAAACCGGCGGCGCTCATAACGCTTCGCCTCCTTCGCCCGGATAGACTTCTTCCGAGGAAATGACCGCACAGCGCGACGGTTGCCGTGCAGGCGGGAAAAGGCCGCGCAAAAGGCGCGACACTTCGGACCGATGCTGGCGCGGCAACAGCACCCGGTGCCGCCCCGGGCGGTCTCGATTGGGCGCGGATGCGCATGCCGACAGCGAAGTTCGCGTTGGACAGGGAAATTGGGGCACGGCGGCAACCCGGACCAACATTGAACCTTTGTAGCAACGTGACTCGAATGCCTTCCCTCGATCGCATCGCACGTTCGTTCCTGCTTTGGGAAGTGGCAGCGGGCTTTGCGCTGACGCTGAAGTACATGTTCAGGCCCAAGGTGACGGTGAACTATCCCTACGAACGCAGCCCGCAAGGCCCGCGCTTCCGAGGCGAGCATGCGCTGCGCCGCTATCCCAACGGCGAGGAGCGCTGCATCGCCTGCAAGCTCTGCGAGGCGATCTGCCCGGCACAGGCCATCACCATCGAGGCCGAGCCGCGCGACGACGGCAGCCGGCGCACCACGCGCTACGACATCGACATGACCAAGTGCATCTACTGCGGCTTCTGCCAGGAAGCCTGCCCGGTCGATGCCATCGTCGAGGGGCCGAACTTCGAGTTCTCGACCGAGACGCGCGAGGAGCTGATGTACAACAAGGACAAGCTGCTCGCGAACGGCGACCGCTGGGAGCCGATGCTCGCGGCCAACCTCCACGCCGACGAGCCGTATCGGTGAGCCGGGACGGGTAGGGGGAGACAATGATTCTTCAGGCTCTGGCCTTCTACGTGTTCGCGTTCGTGGTCATGGCGTCGGCCGCCATGGTTGTGGTGTCGCGCAATCCGGTCTACTCGGTGCTGTTCCTGATCCTGGCGTTCTTCAATGCGGCCGCGCTGTTCGTGCTGATCGGCGCGGAGTTCATCGCCATGATCCTGATCATCGTCTATGTCGGCGCCGTGGCCGTGCTGTTCCTGTTCGTGGTCATGATGCTCGACATCAACCTGACCGAGCTGCGCGAGGGCTTCCTGAGATACCTGCCGGTCGGCGCCCTGATCGGACTCGTCCTGTTGGCCGAGATCCTGCTTGGCCTGGGCGTGATCGGCAGCGGCACGACCAGCTTGGCAGGTCTCGACAAGGCCACGCCGCAGGTCATCGCCGTCGACAACACCCGCGCCATCGGCCGCGTGCTCTACACGCAATACTTCTACCTGTTCCAGGTCGCGGGCCTGGTGCTGCTGGTCGCCATGATCGGCGCCATCGTGCTGACCCTGCGCACCCGTCCGGGCGTGCGCCGCCAGCGCGTCAGCGAGCAGCTCTACCGGCCCAAGGGCGACGCCGTCACCCTGGTCAAGGTGCCGACCCGGGGAGGCGTGTGATGGTGATCGGGCTCGGCCACTACCTGTTCGTTGCCGCAGTGCTCTTTACCCTGGGCATCCTCGGCATCTTCCTGAACCGCAAGAACGTCATCGTCATCCTGATGTGCGTCGAGCTCATGCTGCTCGCGGTCAATATCAACCTCGTCGCCTTCTCGGTCTTCCAGGGCAACATCGTGGGCCAGGTCTTCGCCATGCTGGTGCTGACCGTGGCTGCCGCCGAGGCAGCGATCGGCCTGGCCATCCTCGTGGTCTATTTCCGCAACCGCGGGACCATCGAGGTCGAAGACATCAACGCGATGAAGGGCTAGAGGGCCATGCTTCGTGAATCGCGACGCTTTCTTCCTCCCCTCGTTCATGCGAGGGGCGTGGCGCTTTTGGCCGCAGGGCGGCCAAAACGCCTGGCCCGCGCAGCGGGCGGAGGGGTCATGAGCCACAGGATGGACCTGGCCCCCATGACCCATCCGGCCTTCGGCCACCTCCCCAGCTCCGCTGGGGAGGAAATGAACATGCTGGCCTAGGGTCGGAAGCGCACCATGGATCTCGCCATCAAGCTCATCGTCCTGCTGCCGCTCGTAGCGGCCGCCATCGCCGGCCTGTTCTGCCGCATCATCGGCGACCGGCCGGCGCAGATCGTCACCTGTGCTGCGCTGCTGATCGCCGCGGCGCTGTCGATCTTCGTCTTCGTCCGCATCGGCTTCGGGCCCGAGAACGCCAAGCTGGTGGTGGTCAAGCTCTTCACCTGGATGGATTCGGGCACGCTCGCCATCGACTGGTCGCTCAGGGTCGACACGCTGACCGCGGTCATGTTCATCGTCGTCAACGTGGTGTCGTCGATGGTCCACGTCTACTCGGTCGGCTACATGGCTGAGGACCCCGGAATCCCGCGCTTCATGTCCTACCTCAGCCTGTTCACCTTCTTCATGCTGATGCTGGTCACGTCGGACAATCTGGTGCAGCTTTTTTTCGGCTGGGAGGGCGTCGGTCTTGCCTCCTACCTGCTGATCGGCTTCTGGTACGACAAGAAATCGGCCAACGACGCGGCAATCAAGGCCTTTATCGTCAATCGCGTCGGCGATTTCGGCTTCGCCCTGGGTATTTTCGCTGTCTGGATGCTGAGCGGTTCGGTGGGGTTCGCTGAGATCTTCGCCAAAGGGCCCGATATGGCCCATATGCGCATCCATTTCCTTGGCATGGATCTGCCGGCACTCGAGACCGCGTGCCTGCTGCTGTTCATCGGCGCCATGGGCAAATCGGCCCAGCTTGGCCTGCACACCTGGCTGCCGGACGCCATGGAAGGCCCGACGCCGGTTTCGGCACTGATCCACGCCGCCACGATGGTGACGGCCGGCGTTTTCATGGTCGTCCGCCTGTCCCCGCTGTTCGAGCTGGCGCCCATCACCTCGGCGTTCATCACGCTGATCGGCGGAGCGACGGCCTTCTTCGCCGCGACGATCGGAATCACCCAGTTCGACATCAAGAAGGTCGTCGCCTATTCGACCTGCAGCCAGCTCGGCTACATGTTCTTTGCCGCCGGCGTCGGCTCCTATTCGGCGGCGATATTCCATCTCATGACCCACGGCTTTTTCAAGTCACTCTTGTTCCTGTGCTCGGGCTCGGTCATCACCTGCCTTCATCACGAGCAGGACATGCGCAAGATGGGCGGAGTCAGGGAGAAGACGCCGCAGACCTTCGTCCTGATGTGGATCGGCACGCTCGCCCTGTCGGGGATCGGCGTGCCGTATGTCCTGGGCGAGGGCATCGGCTTTGCCGGCTTCTACTCCAAGGATGCCATGATCGAATCGGCTTACGGCGTGCATACGACCGTGGGCCTGATCGCGTTCTGGCTGGGTACGGTGGCAGCCTTCCTGACGGCTCTCTACTCGACCCGCCTGATGTTCATGACATTCTACGGCAAATATCGTGGCGATCATCACACTTGGGAGCACGCTCACGAATCGCCGGCGGTCATGCTGCTTCCGCTCTACGTGCTGGGCATCGGGGCGGCGCTGTCCGGCCTCGTCGCCTATGACTGGTTCGTTGGCTCCGACTGGGCGCATTTCTGGGGGACGTCCTCGATCGCGGTGAAGTCGACCGGCGAAGTGCTGCACCAAGCCCACGAGGTGCCAGTGTGGGTGAAGCTGGCGCCGCTGGTCTTCGCGCTCTGCGGCATTGCGCTCAGCTACCTGTGCTACATCGCCATGCCGCAGCTGCCGGCGCTCGTGGTCAAGCGCTTCCCGGGCATCTACGCGCTCTTCTACAACAAGTGGTATTTCGACGAGATCTACGATGTGGTGTTCGTGAAGCCGGCACTCGCGCTCGGTCGCATCCTGTGGAAGAAGGGCGACGGTGCCACGATCAACGGGCTGGGACCCGACAACATCGCGGCGCGCGCACAGGACATGGCGGGCGTGCTGAGCCGCTTCCAGAGCGGCTACCTCTATCACTATGCGTTCGTCATGCTGGTCGGCGTGGCCGGCCTCGTGACCTACTTCATGTTGGCGAGCTAGGTCGATGTCGAGTTGGCCGATCCTTTCGCTGGTCACCTTCCTGCCGCTGGTCGGGGCACTATTCTGCCTGGTCGTGAACGGGCCGAAGGAGGCCGTCGACCGCAATTGTCGCAGCGTGGCGCTGGTCACGTCGATCGTGACGTTCCTGATCTCGCTGCTGCTGTGGGTTCGCTTCGACGTCACCAGGCCGGGCTTCCAGTTCGAGGAGAAGCTCGATTGGGTACCGGCGCTTGGCATTGGCTACCACATGGGCATTGACGGCATCTCGCTGTTCTTCGTCCTGCTGTCGACGCTGCTGACGCCGATCTGCATCCTGTCGAGCTGGGAAGCCGTCCATGTCCGCGTCAAGGAATACATGGTCGCCTTCCTGGTGCTGGAGACCTTCATGGTCGGCATGTTCTGTGCGCTCGACCTCGCGTTGTTCTATGTCTTCTTCGAAGGCGTGCTCATCCCGATGTTCCTCATCATCGGCGTGTGGGGCGGGGCACGGCGTGTCTATGCCGCCTTCAAGTTCTTCCTTTATACGTTGCTCGGCTCGGTGCTGATGCTGCTCGCCATCATCACCATCTACTGGCAGCTCGGCACCACGGACCTGCCGACGGCGATGGAGCAGCTCAACCTGCCGTTCATTTGGCAGTGCTGGCTATGGCTTGCCTTCTTCGCCTCTTTTGCCGTCAAGGTGCCGATGTGGCCGGTGCATACCTGGCTGCCGGACGCCCATGTCGAAGCGCCGACCGCGGGCTCGGTCATCCTGGCCGGCGTGCTGCTGAAGATGGGCGGCTACGGCTTCCTGCGGCTCTCGATCCCGCTCCTGCCTGAGGCGACGCAGTACTTCGCGCCGCTGATCTTCGGTCTCTCGGTGGTGGCCGTGATCTACACCTCGCTGGTGGCGCTGGTGCAGGAGGACATGAAGAAGCTGATCGCCTATTCATCGGTCGCCCACATGGGCGTCGTGACGATTGGCGCCTTCATCCTGAACATCCAGGGCGTCCAGGGCTCGCTGTTCCTGATGCTGAGCCACGGCATCGTCTCGGCCGCGCTCTTCCTCTGCGTCGGCGTGGTCTATGACCGCATGCACACCCATGAGATCGCGGTCTTCGGCGGTCTCGTCCATCGCATGCCGCGCTACGCCTTCACGTTCCTGCTCTTCACCTTGGCGAGCATCGGCCTGCCGGGCCTGTCGGGTTTCGTCGGCGAGTTCCTGGTCCTGCTCGGTGCGTTCAAGGCCAACACCTGGGTGGCGACGCTCGCGACCACCGGCCTGATCCTGGGTGCGGCCTATGCCCTCTGGCTCTACCGCCAGATCATCTTCGGCGAGCTTACCAAGGACTCGCTCAAGGCCATCCTCGACATGAACCGGCGCGAGGTCGCCGTGTTCCTGCCGCTGGTGCTGCTGACCGTGTGGATGGGCATCTATCCCAACTCCTTCCTCGATCCCATGGCGGCCTCGGTCGACAAGCTGGTCGGCGACTACCAGGCGGCCATCAAGCTCGCCCGCACGGCGGCGTTGCCGTGACCCGGGAGTGACGAACATGGTTGTCGGTCTCGAATCCTGGACCCTGGCGCGGCCCGAGCTCTTCCTCGCCGCCGTCACGGCCTTGCTGCTGATCTACGGCGTCGTGCGCGGCGAGACGTCGACTGCCTTCGTGTCGGTCTCCACGTCGCTGGCGCTGCTGGTCACCGCCGTCCTGCTGTTCACGCCGTATCGCGAGGGCACAGCCTTCGCCTCGCTGTTCATCGTCGACCGGCTGACCACGACCATGAAGGCGCTGGTGCTGGTGGGTGCCGCCATCAGCATCCTGATGTCGCGGGCGTACTTCGAGCAGGTCAAGGCCTGGCGCTTCGAATATCCGCTGCTGGTGGCGCTGGCTACGCTCGGCATGATGCTGATGATCTCGGCCAACGACCTGATGGCCCTGTATGTCGGCCTCGAGCTGCAGTCGCTGGCGCTCTACGTCGTCGCCGCCTTCCAGCGTGACAGCGTGCGCTCGACCGAGGCGGGCGTGAAATACTTCGTCCTGGGCTCGGTCGCCTCGGGCATGCTGTTGTTCGGTGCCTCGCTGATCTATGGCTTCTGCGGCGGCACGGCCTTCGTCGAGATCTCACGCGCCCTGCTCGACGGCAAGGGCGCCGAGTTCGGCACCATCATCGGCTTGGTGTTCGTGGTGGCGGGGCTGGCCTTCAAGGTGTCGGCCGTGCCGTTCCACATGTGGACGCCCGACGTCTACGAGGGCGCGCCGACGCCGGTGACGGCGCTCTTTGCCGTTGCGCCCAAGATCGCCGCCATGTCGCTGCTGGTCTCGGTCCTGATGGGGCCCTTCAAGCCTATGTTCGTGCAGTGGCAGCAGATCATCGTCGTGGCCGCGGTGCTGTCGATGGCGCTGGGCGCCTTCGCAGCACTCCGCCAACCGAACATCAAGCGCCTGATGGCCTATTCCTCGATCGGCAATGTCGGCTACATCCTGCTCGGCCTGGCCAGCGGGAGCGAGAAGGGCATCCAGTCCGTCGTCTTCTATTTGGCGATCTACCTCGTCATGACGCTGGGCGTGTTCGCCACCATCCTGATGATGAAGCGTCGCAACATCATGGTGGAGAGCATCTCGGACCTCGCCGGTCTGGCGCGCAGCCATCCGATGATGGCATTCGCGCTGCTGTTGTTCATGTTCTCGCTGGCCGGCATCCCGCCGCTCGCGGGCTTCTGGGGCAAGCTCTACATCTTCATCGCCGCCGTCGAGGCCGAGCTCTACGTCCCGGCCGTGCTGGGCGTGCTGGCCTCCGTGGTGGCGTCCTACTACTACATGCGCATCGTCAAGGTGATGTATTTCGACGAGCCGGCCGAGGCGCTCGACCAGCCGGTCTTCGGCGTCAACCGCGTCGTGGCCTTTGCCGCCGCGGTCATCGTGGCGGTGTTCTCGCTGGCGCCGCAGCCGCTCAGCCTTGTCGCTGCCGCCGCGGCCAAGGGCCTCTTCCCGTGAGTTCCCCGCCCGTCCTGCCGGACGGGTGGCGGCTGGTCGCGCTCGACAGCGTCGGCAGCACCAACGACGAGGCCGCACGCCTGGCCGACGCCGGCGCACCCGAAGGGACCGTCGTGTGGGCGTGCGAGCAGACCGGGGGCAGGGGCCGTCGCGGCCGCGTCTGGGCCTCGCCGGTGGGCAATCTCTACACCTCGACCATCCTGCGACCCGACTGTCCGGCGGCGCGCGCCGCCGAGCTGAGCTTCGTGGCGGCCCTGGCCGTGGCCGACATCGTGCCGGCCGGGCGGGCTGTGCGCGTGAAATGGCCGAACGACGTGCTGGTCGACGGCGGCAAGGTCGCCGGCATCCTGCTCGAAAGCGCGATCGCCCAGACCGGCGTGGTGCAGCACGTCATCGCCGGTATCGGCATCAATGTCGGCTTCGCGCCCCAACTGCCCGAGATGCGTTACCCCGGAGCGGCGCTGGGCGGCTCGGTCGAGACGGCTCTTGAGGCGTTCACAGCGGCACTTGCCGCGCGCCTCGCCGAATGGCGTCGCGAGGGCTTCGAGGCGGTGCGCACCAACTGGCTGGCCAAGGCCGGGCCGCTCGGCGCCGAGGTCGACGTCAAGCTGGACGACGAACTGGTGCGCGGCCGCTTCAACGGTGTCGACAGCGAAGGCGCCCTGCTGCTGGAGACTTCGTCCGGTCCGCGCCGGATCGTGTCGGGTGAGTTGCTGGGCCGCGCGGTCTGAGGAGGACGGGATGCTGCTCGCCATCGATGTCGGCAACACCAACTCGAAGTTCGTCGTGTTCGACGGCGACAACATCGTGGCGCAGTGGCGGCTGCGCACCGAGGCCAAGCGCACGGCCGATGAGTACGCCGCCTGGCTGACGCAGCTCATGCATGTGCAGGGCTTCGACCCCAAGTCGATCAGCGGAGCGATCCTGGCCAGCGTCGTGCCGCCGGTGAACCAGCACATTCGCCGCCTGTGCGAGACCTACTTCGGCAACGGGATCCTGATCGTGGGCGAGCCCGATTGCGAGCTCGGCATCAAGGTGCTGATCGACCGGCCACAGGAGGCGGGTGCCGACCGTCTGGTGGGTGTGATCGCCGGCCACACGAAGTACGGTGGGCCGCTGATCACCGTCGATTTCGGCAGCGCCACGACCTTCGACATTGCTGACAAAGACGGAAACTTCGTCGGCGGCGTGCTGGCGCCCGGTGTCGAACTCACCGTCGAGGCGTTCTATCTCATGACCGCGCGCCTGCCTCGCATCCGCGTCGAGAAGCCGGCGAAGGTGATCGGCAAAGGTTCGGTCTCGGCCATGCAATCCGGCATCTTCTGGGGGTATGTCGGCTTGATCGACAGCCTGCTCCGGCGCATCCGTGCGGAGTACGGCGAGCCCATGAAGGTGATCGCGACCGGCGGCCTCGCCAACGTGTTCAAGGATGAGATCGGCCTGTTCGATGCCATCGAGCCCGACTTGATGTCACTCGGCCTGCTCGAGGTCTGGCGTCGCAACCGCAAATGACCGTTCCCGGCAAGGACGAGCTCCTCTTCCTCGCGCTGGGCGGCGCGGGCGAGATCGGCATGAACCTCAATCTCTACGGCCATGCCGGCAAGTGGCTGATGATCGACCTCGGCATCGGCTTCGCCGACGATTCCATGCCGGGCGTCGAGGTCGTGATGCCCGATCCCGCCTTCATCGAGGAGCGCCGCGACGACCTTTTAGGCATCGTCCTGACCCACGCCCACGAGGATCATCTCGGCGCCGTCGCCGACCTCTGGCCGCGGCTGAAGGCGCCGGTCTATGCCACGCCGTTCGCCGCCTCGGTGCTGCGCCGCAAGCTCATCGAGGCGAGGCTGATGGATGCCGTGCCGGTCACCGAGATCCCGCTCGGCGGCAAGTTCAGCCTGCCGCCGTTCGAGCTCGAATTGATCACCATGACCCATTCGATCCTCGAGCCCAATGCCCTGGCGATCCGCACCAGGCTGGGCACGGTGTTCCATACTGGCGACTGGAAGATCGACCCCGAGCCGCTGCTGGGCGAGGTCACCGACGAGGCGATGCTGCGGCGCATCGGCGAGGAGGGGGCGCTCGCCATGGTGTGCGACAGCACCAACGTCTTCGTCGAAGGCGAGGCGGGCTCGGAATCGACGGTGCGCGCCAACCTTGAGAAGCTGGTGAAAACCGCCAAGGGCCGCGTCGCCGTCACCTGCTTTGCCTCCAACCTCGCCCGTGTCGAGAGCGTGGTGCTGGCGGCGGTCGCGGCGGGGCGCCATCCCGTGCTGTCGGGCCGCGCCCTGCAGCGCATGGTCGAGGCGGCCCAGGAATGCGGCTACCTGCTCGATTTCCCGCAATGCATCCCCGAGCAGCAGGCGGGCTACCTGCCGCGTGACAAGGTCCTGTTCATCTGCACCGGCAGCCAGGGCGAGCCGCGCGCCTCGATGGCCAAGCTGGCCAACGGCGACCACCGCGACCTGGTGCTGGAGGAGGGCGACACCGCGATCTTCTCCTCGCGCGTGATCCCTGGCAACGAACGGTCGGTCGGCCGCCTGCAGAACGCCCTGATGGCGCGGGGCGTCGAGGTGATCACCGACAGCGAGGCGAATATCCATGTCTCCGGCCATCCGGCGCGCGACGAGCTGGTGCGGGTTTACCAATGGATCCGGCCCAAGATCGCCCTGCCGGTCCATGGCGAGGTCCGCCACATGGTCGAGCACGCCGCGCTCGCGCGGGCCTGCCAGGTGCCGGAGACCGTCGTGGCGCCGAACGGCAGCCTGGTCCGCCTGGCGCCCGGTCCGGCGGAGATCATCGATCACGTCCATGCCGGCCGGCTGGCGCGCGATGGCGACGGGCTGGTGCCGCTCGACGGTGAGTCGTTGCGCGAGCGGCGCAAGCTTTTGTGGAATGGGGCGGCGGCGGCCACGCTGGTGATCGACAAGGGCGGCCGGGCAATGGCGCCGCCCAGGGTGTCGTTGCGCGGCATCGACGACGGCGACGGCGCGCTGGGCGAGGCCATCACGGCGGGGCTGAGCGAGATGCTGGCCGATCTCAGCGCCACCGAACGCCGCGATGATGGCCGCATCGAGGAGGCGGCGCGCCAGGCCGTGCGGCGCGTCGTGCGCGCGCACCTCGGCAAGAAGCCGTTGACGGACGTGCACATCGTCCGCATCTAAAGCCTTGGAGAGCCTGATGATCGGACGCCTGAACCACATTGCCATCGCTGTGCCGGATCTCGCCAAGGCGGCCGAGCTCTATCGCACCGTGATGGGCGCCAAGGTGAGCGCCCCCAGGGCGCAGCCGGCGCATGGCGTCACGGTGGTGTTCGTCGAATTGCCCAACACCAAGATCGAGCTGCTGCATCCCCTGGGCGAGAAGTCGCCCATCGCCAACTTCCTGGCGCGCAACGCCGACGGCGGCATTCACCACGTCTGCTACGAGGTCGAGGACATCTACGCTGCCCGCGACAAGCTCAAGGCCCAGGGCGCGCGTGTGCTGGGCGACGGCGAGCCCAAGATCGGCGCGCACGACAAGCCTGTGCTGTTCCTGCATCCCAAGGATTTCACGGGCACGCTGATTGAGCTTGAGCAGGTATAGATCTTCGCCGGGCGCGCGCCACTCCAGTGGCGCGTCTTTGTGCGGGTCGACAGAGGATCGCGCCACTGGCGTGGCGCGCGCCCGGTCATGAGCTGGGTCACCGGCGTCATGGTCTACCTGGTGATCTGGTGGACGATCCTGTTCGCCGTCCTGCCGTTGGGCGTGCGGCGGGTGGAAAATCCGGGGAAGGGCGAGGAGCGCGGCGCTCCGGAGCGGCCTCAGCTCCTGCGCAAGGCGATCATCACGTCGATCGTCGCCGCCGTGTTGTGGATTGGCTTCTATTTCCTCCACCAGGCGGACGTTTTCAGCTTCCGCAGGATGGTCGAGTGATCTTAATCCAGTTTGTTAGGATCGCTGCCTAAGTAGCTGACCAAAAGGAAACAGCGGGCTCATGGCCCGCCGTCCCTCTACCCCCGAAACTCGTCACGGGCAGCTTATGCTGCTCTCCTCCCTAGAACTCGGGTCGCGCCCAAGACGTAGGCTGTTTAGCCGGAACCCAGCGCCTTGCCAAGACCTTTTCTTTCGATCGCCCGCTTTCAATTAGAACAATTGCAAGCGGTGAGATCGTTCGACGACAAACAAATGTCCGCGCTCAAGATGTGATCATCCGATGTACACGTACTTGATCACGAACAGCACAGCGAGAGTTCCGACTGCCGGATGAACATCGCGATAACGTCCGGTCGCGACCTTGATCGCGCAATACGAAATGAATCCGAACGCGATGCCTTCGGCGATCGAGAAGGTGAAGGGCATCGTGATCGCCGTGACGACGGCGGGTGCCGCCTCGGTGATGTCGTCCCACTCCACCTCCGTGAGACTGCGCACCATCAGGCAGGCGACGTAGAACAGCGCCGGCGCCGTGGCGTAGGCCGGGATCGAGCCGGCGAGCGGCGCCACGAACAGGGCCAGGATGAAGAGGATGCCGACGGTCGCCGCGGTGAGGCCGGTGCGGCCGCCCGCGTTGATGCCCGAGGCGCTCTCGATGTAGCTCGTCGTCGTCGAGGTGCCGACGGCGGCGCCGATCATCGCCGCCCCGCTGTCGGCGACCAGGGCGCCGCGCAGGCGCGGCACGGTGCCGTCGGGCCGCATGAAGCCGCCGCGATGGGCCAGCGCGATCAGCGTTCCGGTGTTGTCGAACAGGTCGACGAACAGGAAGGCGAATACCACCGTCACCAGTTCGACCTGGAGCGCGCCGCCCAGGTCCATTTGCAGCAACACCGGCCCGAGCGAGGGCGGCGTGTCGAAGATACCGCCGAACTTCTGCTCGCCGGCGGCAATGGCGATGATGGTCACGACCAGGATGCCGATGATCACGCCACCCATGACGCGGAAGCGCTCCAGGGCGACGATCAGGAAGAAGCCCAACGTCGCCATGATGACGGGGAAGCTGGTGAGCTTGCCGTGGGTTACCAGGGTCGCCGGATGGGCGACGACGATGCCGGCGTTCTTGAGCGCGATCAGCGCCAGGAACAGGCCGATGCCGGCGGCGATCGCCATCTTGAGCGACATGGGGATGGCGTTGACGATCCATTCGCGGATCGGCAGCACGCTGATGATGAAGAAGAGGACGCCCGAAATGAAGACGCAGCCCAGCGCCACCTGCCAGCTATGGCCCATGCCGCCGACCACGCCGAAGGCGAAGTAGGCGTTGAGTCCCATGCCCGGTGCGAGAGCGATTGGGTAGTTTGCCAGGAAGGCCATCAGGAAGCAGCCGATGGCGGCGGCGACACAGGTTGCGGCGAACACTGCCCCGAACGGCATCTTGGCCTCGGCCAGGATCGCCGGGTTGACGAAGATGATGTAGGCCATCGTCAGGAAGGTCGTGATCCCGGCCACGATCTCGGTCCGGACGCTGGTCTTGTTCTCGCTGAGCTTGAAGACCTGCTCGAGCATTGTTGTTCTCCCCCGCTTGTCGCGTGAAGTGTGCGGGCATCCGCCTGTGCAAAGCCATCACGTTCCTCTCCCTCATGTTCCCCTTGGGGGAGAGGGGCATGAAAGGCTTGATGCGCTGAGAACGTGGATCGGTAGCCGTTTGCCTTTGGACCCCCCGTTTCCTACAGTTCGCGGCCACCTCGCCAGCCCAGCAAGGACCGAACCAGAATGCGGATGAGTCAGTACTTTCTGCCGACCATGAAGGAAAACCCGGCAGAGGCGCAGATCGTCTCGCACCGCCTGATGCTGCGCGCCGGCCTGATCCGCCAGACCTCGGCCGGCATCTATGCCTGGCTGCCCTTGGGCTTCCGCGTGCTGAAGAACATCGAGCGCATCGTCCGCGAGGAGCAGGACCGCTCGGGCGCCCAGGAAGTGCTGATGCCGACCATCCAGTCGGCCGACCTGTGGCGCGAGAGCGGCCGCTACGACGCCTACGGTCCGGAGATGCTGCGCATAAAGGACCGGCACGACCGCGAGATGCTCTACGGCCCGACCAACGAGGAGGTGATCACCGTGCTCTTCCGCGACGGCGTGAAGAGCTACCGCGACCTGCCGAGGAACCTCTATCACATCCAGTGGAAGTTCCGCGACGAGGTCCGGCCGCGCTTCGGCGTGATGCGCGGTCGCGAGTTCCTGATGAAGGACAACTACTCCTTCGACATCGACAAGAAGGGCGCCATCCACTCCTACAACAAGATGTTCGTCACCTACCTGCGCACCTTCGCGCGCATGGGCCTGAAGGCGATCCCGATGCGCGCCGAGACCGGCCCGATCGGCGGCGATCTCAGCCATGAGTTCATCGTGCTGGCCGACACCGGCGAGAGCGCCGTGTTCTGCCACAAGGGCCTGGTCGACAAGGATATCCTGAGCCGCAAGATCGACTACGACTCAGACCTGCAGCCGATCGTGAACGAGTGGACGTCGCTCTACGCCGCGACCGACGACATGCACGACAAGGCAGCCTTCGAGAAGATCCCCGAGGGCGAGCGGCTTGCCGCCCGCGGCATCGAAGTCGGCCATATCTTCTACTTCGGCACCAACTATTCGGCGCCCATGAAGGCGGTCGTGGCCGGCCCGGGCGGCGAGCAGATCACGGTCGAGATGGGCTCCTACGGCATCGGCGTGTCGCGCCTGGTCGGCGGCATCATCGAGGCGAGTCACGACGAGGCGGGCATCGTCTGGCCGGAATCGGTGGCGCCGTTCCAGGTGGCGATCGTCAATCTCAAGCCCGACGACGGTGCCGTCTCCGGCGCCTGCCAGAAGCTCTATGACGGCTTCGCGGCCAAGGGCATCGAGGTGCTGCACGATGATCGCGACCTGCGGCCGGGCGCGAAGTTCGCCGACATGGACCTGATCGGCCTCCCCTGGCATGTGATCGTCGGGCCCAAGGGCGTGTCGGCCGGCAAGGCCGAGGTCAAGGACCGCCGGACCGGCAAGCGCGAGGAAGTGCCGTTCGACCAGGTCGTGCAGCGCTTCGGCTGACCCCATGGCCTTCGCCGCCGTCGAACGCCTCATCGCCTTCCGTTATCTGCGCGCCCGCCGCGAGGAGGGCTTCATCTCGGTGATCGCCGCCTTCTCGCTGGTCGGCATCACCCTGGGCGTCGGCACGCTGATCGTCGTCATGTCGGTCATGAACGGCTTTCGCTTCGAGATGCTGCGCCAGATGTCGAGCATCAGCGGCCAGCTCGGCGTGCAGGGCAGCCGCGGCGGCCTCGACGCCACGCCCGAGCTGCTGGCCGACATGAAGAAGGTGCCCGGCGTGCTGAGCGCCACGCCGACGGCCGAGGGCCAGGTCATGGCGGTGGCCGGCGACAAGGTGAGGGGCGTGGTCCTGCGTGGCGTGCGGCCGGAGGACTTCAAGGCGCGCACGCCGCTCTCGGCCGCGATCGAGGGACCGCCCGAGCTGCGCGACCGCTATCGCAGCCTGTGCCGCGCCGAGGACGACAAGCCGATCGACTGGGGCTCGTTGAAGGACTTCGGCAACGACTTCTCGGTCGTGATCGGCCGCCGCCTGGCCGATCTCCTGAAGCTCAAGGTCGGCGACAGTCTGCAGCTCGTGTCGCCGGTCTCCGTGGCTACGCCGCTCGGCGTCATGCCGCGGGCGGCGCAGGCGCGGGTTGCCGCGGTCTTCTGCGCCGGCATGTACGACTACGACGCGAACTTCGTCTACGCGCCGCTGCCCGACGTCCAGCGCCTGCTCGATTTCGGCGACAAGGTCACGGGCATAGAAGTCTTTGTCGCCGACGATAGCTCGGTCGCCGCCGCGCGCCGGCAGCTTTCGCAGGTGGTCGGCATGCAGGGCTGGGTGTTCGACTGGCGGCAGGCCAATATCGGCTTCTTCGCCGCGATCCAGGGCCAGACCAACGTCATGTTCATCGTGCTGACCATGATCGTGCTGGTCGCGGCCTTCAACATCGTGTCGAGCCTGGTCATGCTGGTGCGCACCAAGACCGCCGACATCGCCATCCTGCGCACTATGGGGGCGACGCGCGGCGCCATCATGCGCGTGTTCCTGCTCGACGGCATGGCGATCGGCGGCATCGGCACGCTGCTCGGCGTCGTGCTGGGCCTGGCCTTCGCCCGCAACATCGAGGCCATCCGCCAGTGGTTGCAGCGCACCTTCGACATCGTCCTGTTCGACGAGACGCTCTACCTGCTGGCCGAGCTTCCCTCGCGCATCGAATGGGGCGAGATCGTCTTCATCGCCCTCATGGCGCTGGTCTTCGCACTGCTCGCCTCGCTCTATCCCGCGGCGCGCGCGGCGCGGCTCGACCCGGTGGAGGGCCTGCAACGTGAGTAATCCGGCCCGCGCCGTCGAACGCTGGCTGGCCTGGCGCTATCTCGCGACCCGCCAGCGCGAGGGCTTCGTCTCCTTCATCGCCATCTTCTCGCTGATCGGCGTGGCGCTCGGCGTGGCGACCCTGATCATCGTGCTGTCGGTGATGGGCGGCTTTCGCCAGCAGCTTTTAGGCCGCATCATCGGCCTCAACGGCCACATCGTGATCACCGCCCGCGACGGCGGCATGGTGCAGGCGACGCCCGAGCTGCTGGCGAAGCTGAAGGTGTTCCCCGGTGTGCGTACCGTCAACCTGACCCTGGAGCGCCAGGCGCTGGTCACCGCCGGCAACCAGACGCGCGGCGCCTTGGTGCGCGGCGTGCGGCCGCAAGATCTGCAGTCGCGGGACATGCTGTCCAGGAACATCGTGCACGGAGACCTCGGCGCCTTCGGCACGCGCCCCGGCGTCGTCATCGGCGAACGCCTGCGCCAGGCGCTGAACCTCAGGGCGGGCGACAAGCTCACCCTGGTGACTCACCGGGTGAACGACAACGGCACGATTGCGCCGCGCTACTCCGACTACGAGGTGCTGGCGAGCTTCCTGACGCGCCGATACGAGTTCGACAACGGCCTGGTCTTCGTGCCCCTGCCGATGCTGCAGGACGATCTCGAATACGGCAACGAGGCGGTGAGCTCGATCGACCTCGACATCGCCGATCCGGCGGCGGCGCCGCAGCTTGCCGAGGAGCTGCGCAAGGCGCTAGGCCGCGACGACCTCAGGGTGGCCCACTGGCTTGGCCTCAATGCCCGTTTTGTCGGCGCCCTGCAGGTCGAGCGCGTCATGATGTTCATCATCCTCACCCTGATCGTCGTGGTCGCGGCCATGAACGTGGTGGCGAGCTTCACCATGCTGGTACGCGTCAAGCGCGGCAGCATCGCCATCCTGCGCACCATGGGGGCGGCGCCGGGCACCATCGTGCGCGCCTTCTTCCTGTCCGCAGCGGCGGTCGGCCTGGTCGGCACTGCCGTCGGCACCGGCCTTGGCCTGCTGGTCTGCGCCAACATGCAGGGCATCGCCCGGCTGCTCGTGCTGCTGACCAACGCCGGCGGGCCGGGCGCCGGCTGGAGCGAAGTCGAGTTCATCACCTCCGCGCCGGTGCGCGTCCAGCCGGCCGAGGTGCTGTCCATCATCGCCATCGCCATCCTGCTGTCGCTGGCGGCGGCGGCCTATCCTGCCTGGCGCAGCACGCGCGTCGAACCGGTCGAAGGGCTGCGTCATGAGTGATCCTACATTTTCCCTTTCGCTGCGCGATATCAAGCGTACCTTCGTGCAGGGCGATCGCCGCCTCGAAGTGCTGAAGGGCATCGCGCTCGACCTCAAGCCGGGGGAGATCGTCGCCCTGGTCGGCCAGTCGGGCAGCGGCAAGTCGACCCTCCTGCATATCGCCGGCCTGCTGGAGCGTCCGGACGAAGGCGACATCGTGGTCGACGGCAAGTCGGCCGGCGCTGCGGGCGACCGCGAGCGCACGGTGATGCGCCGCCAGTTCCTGGGCTTCGTCTACCAGTACCACCACCTGCTGCCCGAGTTCTCGGCGATCGAGAACGCGATGTTGCCGCAGATGCTGAACGGCAAATCGCGCGCCGAGGCGCGCCGCCGCGCCACCGAGCTTTTAGGCATGGTCCAGCTCAAGGAGCGCGCCGACCACCGGCCGGGGAGGTTGTCGGGCGGCGAACAGCAGCGCGTGGCCATCGCCCGCGCCATCGCCAACGCCCCGCGCGTCCTGCTGGCCGACGAACCCACGGGCAACCTCGATTCATCGACTGCCGATGCGGTGTTCCGCCAGCTTCTGGCGCTGGTGCGTGAGACTGGTATGGCCGCGCTGGTGGCCACGCACAACCCCGAACTGGCGTCGCGCATGGATCGGACGGTGACGCTCAAGGACGGTGTGCTGGCGGGCTAAACCCACTGTCACCCCGAGCGCAGCGAGGGGCCTTTAGGCCGCAGGAAAGGTCCCTCGCTGCGCTAGGGATGACAGGGGTGTTGTCGCGGCGTCCGTTCGTCCTGGAATTCGCCTCGTTTTCCACAAGATGAGCGCGCAATAGTGCGTCGTGCCCCTCGCCGATTTCGTCCATCTGAAAGTCCGGTCCGCCTATTCGCTCACCGAGGGAGCGAACAAGGTCGACGCCATCGTGTCGCTCGCCAAGGCGAACGCGATGCCGGCCGTCGGGGTCACGGATCGCAACAACCTGTTCGGCGCCCTGGAATTCGCCCAGTATGCGGCCAAGGGCGGCATCCAGCCGATCACCGGCTGTGAGCTCGGCATCCGCCGCGAGGACGGCACCGGCAACGGGCCGCCGGGCAAGATCGTCCCGGCCGACTGGCTGACGCTGCTGGTCCAGAACGAGACGGGCTATCGCAACCTGATGCGGCTGGTGAGCCGCGCGCATCTCGAGTTCAAGACGGGCTCGCTGTCGGCGCTCCCGTTGTCGGAGCTGGAGGGCAACACCGAAGGCCTGCTGGCACTGGTCGGCTATGCCGGCAGCGCGCTCGGCCGCCTGCTGCTGGCGGGCCAGACGCCCGCCGCGATCCATCAGCTGGAGCGGTTGCAGTCGTTGTTCGACGGGCGGCTCTATCTCGAGCTGCAGCGCCATGGCGAGGATGCCGAGCGGCGGATCGAGCCGGCGCTGCTCGATCTCGCCTACGAGCGCGGCCTGCCGTTGGTCGCCACCAACGACGTGCATTATCCCAAGGCCGAGATGTACGAGGCGCACGACGTGCTGCTGTGCATCGAGCAGGGCGCGCATATCGAGGATCCCAATCGTCGCCGGCTCACCCCGGAGCACTATTTCAAGTCCGCCGCCCAGATGCGGGAGGCCTTCGCCGACCTGCCCGAAGCCTGCGACAACACCCTGACGGTCGCCCGCCGCTGCGCCTACATGCCGGTGGCGCGCAAGCCGATCCTGCCGCGCTACACCAAGCTCGGCGGCCGCGCCGAGAAGGACGCCCTGAAGGAGATGGCCGAGACGGGCCTGATGGCTCTGAAGGAGAGCGGTCGCCTGGCGGCCGACATCGAGTTCAAGGCCTACCAGGACCGCCTGAGCTACGAGCTCGACATGATCGAGAAGATGGGCTTCTCGGGCTACTTCCTGATCGTCGCCGACTTCATTCAGTGGGCCAAGGACCACAGCATCCCGGTCGGGCCGGGCCGCGGCTCGGGCGCGGGCTCGCTGGTCGCCTGGTCGCTCAAGATCACCGATCTCGACCCCTTGCGCTGGGGCCTGATCTTCGAGCGCTTCCTCAATCCCGAGCGCGTGTCGATGCCGGACTTCGATATCGACTTTTGCCAGGATAAGCGCGACCAGGTCATTCGCTACGTGCGCGACGAATACGGCCACGATCGCGTGGCCGCCATCATCACCTTCGGCAAGCTGCAGGCGAGGGCGGTGCTGCGTGACGTCGGCCGCGTGCTCGGCATGCCCTACGGCCAGGTCGACCGCATCTGCAAGCTGGTGCCCAACAATCCGGCCAAGCCGGTGACGCTGGCTCAGGCGCTGGAGAGCGAGCAGCTCCTGAAGGAGCAGTATTCGGCAGACGAGGAGATCAAGCGCCTGATCGACCTGGCGTTGCAGCTTGAGGGCCTGTACCGCAACGCCTCCACGCACGCCGCCGGCGTGGTGATCGGCGATCGCCCGCTCGACGAGCTGGTGCCGCTCTATCGCGATACCGACAACAAGGAGTCGCTGCCCGCCACCCAGTTCAACATGAAGTGGGTCGAGACCGCCGGCCTGGTCAAGTTCGACTTCCTCGGGCTGAAGACACTGACCGTGATCGAGAAGGCCTGCGAGCTGGTCGGCCGCGGCAAGATCGACATCGCCAAGATACCGCTCGACGACGCGCCGACCTTCAAGATGCTGGCCAAGGGCGATGCCTACGGGGTCTTCCAGATGGAAGGCAGCGGCATGCGCGACATCCTGGCCAAGCTCAAGCCCAACCGCTTCGAGGACCTGATCGCGCTGGTGGCGCTCTATCGCCCCGGCCCGATGGACGACATCCCGACCTACATCAGCGTCAAGAACGGCCAGGAGAAGCCGGACTACCTGCACCCCTCGCTGAAGCCGATCCTGGAGGAGACCTACGGCATCATGGTCTACCAGGAGCAAGTGATGCAGATCGCCCAGGTCCTGTCGGGCTATTCGCTGGGCGGCGCCGACCTCCTGCGCCGCGCCATGGGCAAGAAGATCCAGTCCGAGATGGATGCCCAGCGCACCAGCTTCGTCGAGGGTGCGGCCAAGAACAACGTCGAGGATGCACGCGCCTCGATGATCTTCGACAAGGTGGCGAAGTTCGCGGGCTACGGCTTCAACAAGTGCCACTCCGCTCCCTACGCCCTGGTCGCCTACCAGACGGCCTACCTGAAGGCCAACCATCCGGTCGAGTTCTTCGCCGCGTCGATGACGCTCGACATGGGCAACGCCGACAAGCTCGGCAATTTCCGCCGCGAGCTCGAGCGCCTGCAGATCCCGCTGCTGCCGCCCGACGTCAACAAGTCGATGGCGGAGTTCGCCGTCGAACGGACGGACGACGGCAAATTCGGCGTGCGCTACGCCCTGGCGGCGATCAAGGGCGTCGGCCGCGACGCCATGAACCGGCTGGCCGAAGAGCGCCAGGCCAAGGGCCTATTCAAGGACACCTTCGATGTCGCCGAGCGGCTCGACCAGCGCGTGATCAACAAGCGCCTGCTGGAGAGCCTGGTGAAGGCCGGCGCCTTCGATTCGCTGAACAAGAACCGCGCCCAGACCTTCGGCGCGGTCGAGGCGCTCAGCCGCCATTCGCAGGCCACGCACGAGCAGCGCGGCAGCAACCAGAACAGCCTGTTCGGCGACGATACGGCCCAGCGCCGGCCGCCGCTGCCCAAGGTGCCGGATTGGGCGCCGATGGAGCGACTGCAGAACGAGTTTGCCGCCATCGGCTTCTATCTCTCTTCGCACCCACTGGCGGCCTACGAGCGCAGCCTGGAGCGCCTGCGCGTGACGCGCGCCGCCGACTTGGCTGCGCTGCTGACGCGCGGCGTGCCCGGCCGCATCAAGCTCGCCGGCACCGTCATCGATCGCCAGGAACGCACCTCGGCCAAGGGCAACCGCTTCGCCTTCGTGCAGTGCTCGGATCAGTCCGGCGCCTTCGAGCTCACCGTGTTCAGCGAGCTTTTGGGCAGCAAGCGCAATCTTCTGGAGCCCGGCCAGGCGATCCTGATCTCGGCCGACGGCCGGCTGGACGGTGAACAGGTGAAGCTCACGGCGCAGACGGTAGAGAAGCTCGAGGATGCGGTCGCCAACGCCGCCGCTGGCCTGCGCATCGAGTTGTCGGATCCCACCGCGCTCGAGCCGTTGCGCAAGGCACTGGAAGGCAAGCGTGGCCGCAGCCGCGTCACGTTGGTCGTGCCGATGCCCGACGACTCGGAGGCCGAGGTGACCTTGCCCGGCAGCTATACGATCGCCGCGGGCCTGCGCGACACCATCGGCGGCCTGCCGGGTATCGCGCAGGTGGAGGAGATTTGAGCCGGCAACCCGGCCTGTTCGAACAATCCGCACCAGCGCCCCGGCGCGCCCCGGCGGGCGAGGTCAGGCCGGCCTGGGATTCGCCCTTGCTCGGCGCGCCGATGCTGCCGCCCGACATCAGGCTCGGCACCTCCTCGTGGTTCTTTCCCGGCTGGCGCGGCCTCGTCTATGACGGCGTCTATCCGCAGGTCGCGCTCAGCAAGCAGGGCTTGGCGGCCTACGCGCAGATCCCGCTGCTGCGCACGGTCAGCCTCGACCGCACCTTCTATGCGCCGATCACGACGGTGCAGTATCAGCGCTACGCGCAGCAGGTGCCGGGCCACTTCAGCTTCGTCGTGAAGGCGCCGGCGCTGGTCTGTGACGCCGTGATGCGTGACGAGGAAGGGCGGGGAAGGGTGCCCAACCCGCATTTCCTCGATGCCGCCATCGCCGCCCGCGAGTTCGTCGTGCCCTGTCTTGAGGGCCTTGGCGCCAAGGCGGGGCCGTTGGTCTTCCAGGTGTCGCCGCTGCCGCGCGGCCTAGTCGAAGAGGCAGCGACAGTGGTCGAACGACTGGCGGCGTTCTTCGCCGCGTTGCCGCAGGAGCTGGGCCGGCACCGGCCAATCTACGCCTTGGAACTGCGCAATGCCGAACTGCTGACTCCGCGCCTGATGAGGATGCTGGCGGCCGCCGGCGTGCGCTACTGCGTCGGCCTGCATGACCGCATGCCCGAGGTCGAGCGTCAGGAGGCCGCTCTCAAGGCCCTGTACGGCGATGCGCCGGGGCCGCTGGTGGTGCGCTGGAACCTGCACCGCGGCTTCCTCTACCAGGCGGCCAAGCAGCGCTACGAGCCTTTCGACCGGCTGGTCGACGAGGACGGTGAAAGCCGGCGCATCCTCGCCCGCATGGCGGCCGATGCCTTCAAGGCCGGCCAGAAGGTCTGGATCACGGCCAACAACAAGGCAGAGGGCAGCGCCCCGCTGTCGCTGCTCAAACTGGCCGAGGAAATCGCCAAATTGGTCGCGTAGCCCACGGCTTTGGGCTTCTAACGTATTGATTTTATTGATACTTGCATTCCGGGGCGCAAGCCTTTAGAACCACGCCCACTTCGCACGCGGGTTTGCGGTCGACGGGGAAACATCCCGCCGCTCGCTCCGGTGCCCTCCAAAGCCTTCGGCGTAGGAGGGCGACGCCCGCGGAGGCCCAACCGGAAAAGGAGAAACGGCATGGCTATGCCGACTTTTACAATGCGTCAGTTGCTGGAAGCGGGTGTCCATTTCGGCCACCACACCCGGCGTTGGAACCCCAAGATGAAGCCGTACCTGTTCGGGGTGCGCAACGGGGTCCATATCATCGATCTCACCAAGACCGTCCCGCTGTTGGAGCAGGCGCTGCTGCAGGTCCGCCAGGTCGTGTCCAACGGCGGCCGCGTGCTGTTCGTCGGCACCAAGGCTGCCGCCGCCGAGCGAATCGCCGACTCGGCCAAGCGCTGCGGGCAGTACTACGTCAACCACCGCTGGCTGGGCGGCATGATCACCAACTGGCAGACCATCTCTGCCTCGATCAAGCGCCTGCGCGAGCTCGACGAGCGGCTGAAGGGCGACGTCGTCGGCCTCACCAAGAAGGAGCAGCTCGACCTGACGCGCGAGCGCGACAAGCTCGAACGCTCGCTGGGCGGCATCAAGGAAATGGGCGGCACGCCCGACATGCTGTTCATCATCGACACCAACAAGGAAGCGATCGCGGTCCAGGAAGCGCGCAAGCGCGGCATCCCGATCGTGGCGGTGCTCGACAGCAACTCCGATCCCGACGGCATCGACTATCCGATCCCGGGCAACGATGACGCCATCCGCGCCGTGTCGCTTTACTGCGAGCTGCTGTCGGGTGCGGTGCTCGACGGCATCCGGGCCGAGATCGCGGCTTCCGGCGGCGACGTCGGCGAGCTCGGCGAGCCGCCGGCCGATGAGGTTCCTGCCGCCGACGGCGAAGCGGGCGCCGAGGCCTCGCCGGCCGAATAAGGACTTTCCTCCCCAGCGCGGATCCCGGGCTGGGGAGAGGATTAGCTGGGGGCGCGCCACTCCAGTGGCGCGTCTTCTCATGCGGACCGCCGGCGTCTCGCCGGCTCATGATCATGATGCCGGCCGGAGGCCGGCGGTCCGGAAGACCATGACGCGCCACTGGAGGGGCGCCCCCAGCAATGCGAGTTGTTTCAATAGGCGCGTAGAGCGCGCGATACGGAGCGAGACATGGCTGAGATCACGGCCTCCCTGGTCAAGGAACTGCGCGAGAAGACCGGCGCGGGCATGATGGATTGCAAGAAGGCGCTGGGCGAGGTCGCGGGCGATCTCGAGAAGGCGATCGACTGGCTGCGCACCAAGGGCCTGTCGGCGGCCGCCAAGAAGGCCGGCCGAGTCGCGGCCGAGGGCCTGGTCGGCGTGGTCGTCAACGGCACCCGCGGCGCCGTCATCGAGGTCAATGCCGAGACCGACTTCGTCGGCCGCAACGACATGTTCCAGAAGTTCGTCGGCGACGCCGCGAAGATCGCGCTCGACAATGGCGGCGACCTGGCCAAGGTCGCGGCGGCGCCCTATCCGGGCACCGGCCGCGACGTGCAGGGTGAGCTCACGCACCTGATCGCGACCATCGGCGAGAACATGTCGCTGCGCCGCGCCGGCATGCTGTCGGTCTCCGACGGCATCGTCGCCAGCTACATGCACAACAAGGTGGCGTCCGATCTCGGCAAGATCGGTGTGCTGGTGGCGCTCGAATCGACTGGCGACAAGGCCAAGCTCGAGGCGCTCGCCAGGCAGCTCGCCATGCATGTGGCCTCGGCCAATCCCAAGTCCCTGACCATCGCCGATCTCGACAAGGCCGAGGTCGAGCGCGAGCGCGGCGTGCTGACCGAGAAGGCCGCCCAGAGCGGCAAGGCTGCCGACATCATCGCCAAGATGGTCGAGGGCGGCATCCGCAAGGCCTATCAGGAATGGGTGCTGCTCGAGCAGGCCTTCATCATCGACGGCAAGACCAAGGTCTCGAAGGTGGTCGACGACGCCGCGAAGCAGGTCGGTGCCCCGGTCCGTCTGGCCGGCTACCTGCGCTTCGCCCTGGGCGAGGGCATCGAGAAGAAGTCCGAGGATTTCGCGGCAGAGGTGGCTGCCCAGCTCAAGAAGTAGTATGACAACGAACACCTGGCGCACGGGCCCCGGGGCCCGCGTTGCCCAAGAAAACTGGAGTCTGAGGCAGCTGATGCCGTCGAGCCCCCGCTATCGCCGCGTATTGCTGAAGCTCTCGGGCGAGGGGCTCATGGGGAGTCGGGAATATGGGCTCGATCCCGCCATGGTCGCCATGGTGGCCCAAGAGATAAAGACCGTGCACGAGATGGGGGTGCAGGTCTGCCTGGTGATCGGCGGCGGCAACATCTTCCGTGGCGTGTCGGCTGCCGCATCGGGCATGGACCGGGCGAGCGGCGACTATATGGGCATGCTGGCGACTGTCATCAATTCACTGGCCATGCAAAGCTCGCTGGAGCGGCACGGCCTGCAGACCCGAGTCCAGTCGGCAATTCCCATGACCACGGTGTGCGAGCCGTATATCCGCCGCCGCGCGGCGCGCCACATGGAGAAGGGGCGCGTGGTGATCTTCGCTGCCGGCACCGGCAATCCATTCTTCACGACCGATACGGCCGCCGCCCTTCGCGCCGCCGAAATGGGCGTCGATGCCATGCTGAAGGGCACCCAGGTCGACGGCGTCTACTCGTCCGACCCCAAGAAGGACAAGAACGCCAAGCGCTACGACTCGCTCAACTACATGGACGTGCTGTCGCGCGACCTGCAGGTCATGGACGCCTCGGCGATCTCGCTGGCCCGCGAGAACCGCATCCCGATCATCGTGTTCGACATCCACAAGCCCGGCGCGTTCGCCGCCACGATGCGCGGGGAGGGAACCTTCACCATCATCAGGGACGAGGGCTGAAGATGACGGCCGATCTCAAAGAACTCGAGAAGCGCATGCAGGGCGCCATGGACGCCCTCAAGAAGGAGCTGGGCGGTCTCAGGACCGGCCGCGCCTCGGTGAACCTGCTCGACCCGGTCATGGTCGACGCCTACGGTCAGCGCATGCCGCTGAACCAGGTCGGCACGGTGAGTGCGCCTGAGCCGCGCCTGCTCGCGGTCAATGTCTGGGACAAGGGCCTGGTGGTCTCGGTCGCCAAGGCGATCCGCGAGGCCGGCCTCGGCCTCAACCCGGCGCCGGACGGACAGCTCGTCCGCGTGCCGATTCCCGAGCTCACCGCAGAACGGCGCGCCGAGCTTGCCAAGCTCGCGCACAAATACGCCGAGCAGGGCCGCGTCGCCGTGCGCAACGTGCGGCGCGACGGCATGGAGGCGCTCAAGAAGGCCGAGAAGGATCACAAGATCTCGCAGGACGAGCATCGCCAGAAGTCCGACGAGGTGCAGAAGCTCACCGACCGGTACGTCAAGCAGGTCGACGAAGTGCTGGCCCACAAGGAAAAAGAGATCAAGACGGTCTGATGTCGACTGCGTCGCTGCCCGCCACTGCGGACCCGTCGCCGGGTCCCCACCACGTCGCCATCATCATGGATGGCAACGGGCGATGGGCCAAGGCGCGCGGGCTGCCTCGGGTCGCCGGACACCGGCGAGGCGCCGATGCGGTGCGCCGCGTGGTGCGCGGGGCGGGCGAGCTCGGCATTCCCGTGCTGACGCTATTCGCCTTCTCGACCGAGAACTGGACGCGGCCCGCCGACGAGGTCAACGACCTGATGGGCCTGCTGCGCCACTATCTGCGCAACGAACTCGAGGAACTGCACAAGAACGGCGCGCGCTTGCGCGTCATCGGCAACCGCGCGGGCCTGGCACCCGACATCGTGCGCGACATCGCCGAAGCGGAGAAGATGACCCGCGCCAACGCCCGCATCGACGTCAACATCTGCATCAATTATGGCGCGCGCGACGAGATCTTGCAGGCGACGCGGAACCTGGCGCGCCGCGTCGCCGCCGGCGAGCTCACGGCCGACGCCATCGACGAGGCGTGCTTCGAGCAGGAGCTGCTGACGGCGGGCGTGCCCGACCCGGACCTGCTGATCCGCACCAGCGGCGAGCAACGCATCAGCAATTTCCTGCTCTGGCAGTGCGCCTATGCCGAGCTGGTCTTCGTCGACACGCTGTGGCCGGATTTCGGCAAGGAGCACCTGGAGCAGGCGATCGCCGAGTTCCGTCGGCGTGAACGGCGATATGGCGGCGTCGGCGGCTGACGCCCCGGTTGGGCGTTTCGGGCGGCATCGTGGTCTGGTGCTGCGTATCTTGTCGGCGGTCGTCCTGGGCCCGCTGCTGCTGGCAGCGATCTGGTTCGGCTTTCCCTGGATCGACCTGGTGGCTGCCCTGGCGGCACCGCTGCTGATCTCGGAGTGGATAGGGCTGACGCGCGGACGGCCGCTGCTGCGCCTTCTCGCCATTGCCTACACCCTGGCCGCGATCGTCGCCCTCCTGTGGCTGCGCCATCAGCCGGGTGACGGCCGCGAGACGATCCTCTGGATCGTGGCCTGCATCTGGGCGACCGACATTGGCGCCTACGTCGTCGGTCGGGCGACGGGCGGCGCCAAGCTGGCGCCGCGCATCAGCCCGGGAAAGACCTGGTCGGGGCTGTTCGGCGGCATGGCGTGGGCCGCCGTGGCCAGCTCGGCCGTGGCCTATGCCTTCGGCCTCGGTCACACGATCACCCTTGCCGCCATTGGGGCGGGCCTGGCCGTCGTCGGGCAGGTCGGCGATCTCCTCGAATCGGCGGCCAAGCGCCAAGCCGGCGTGAAGGACAGCGGCACGCTAATTCCCGGCCATGGCGGGTTGCTGGACCGCGTCGATGGGCTCCTGGCCATCCTCGTCGTCGTGGCGTTGACTAGGCTGATCGTGGGTGGAGGATGGCCATGGACATGACGAGCTGGCATGCCCCTTCGGCTGAGCGGCCGCGCGGCGTGACGATCCTGGGATCGACCGGGTCGGTTGGTCAGAGCACCGTCGATCTCATTGCACGTGACCCGGAGAGCTATCGCGTCGAGGCGCTGGTCGCCGGCAACGCCGTCGAGGCGCTGGCTGAGCAGGCGCGTCGGCTGCGGGCACGCATGGCCGTGGTTGCCAATGAGCAGCGGTACAAAGCCCTCAAGGATGCCCTCGTCGGAACCTCGATCGAGGCTGCGGCAGGGCCGACCGCGGTCATCGAAGCGGCGGCACGGCCTGCCGAGTGGGTGATGGCGGCCGTGGTGGGCTTCGCGGGCCTGGAATCGACCCTCGTGGCGGCGCGGCGCGGCGCCATGGTGGCGCTTGCCAACAAGGAGACGCTGGTCTGTGCCGGCAGGCTCTTGATCGAGGCGATCGAGGAATCGGGCGGGGCGCTGCTGCCCGTCGATTCCGAGCACAACGCCATCTTCCAGGTGCTCGAGCCGCGCCATCGGCACGCCATCGACCGGCTGATCCTGACGGCGTCCGGCGGGCCGTTCCGCAACTGGTCGCTGGCCGACATGGCCGAGGCCGCGCCCGAGCAGGCGCTGGCTCATCCCAACTGGGACATGGGCGCCAAGATCTCGATCGATTCGGCGACCATGATGAACAAAGGCCTCGAGCTGATCGAGGCGCATCTGCTCTTCGGACTGCCGGCCGAGCAGATCGAGATCGTCGTGCATCCGCAATCGGTGATCCATTCCATGGTGGCCTACCGCGACGGCTCGGTGCTGGCGCAGCTCGGCACGCCGGACATGCGCGTGCCGATCAGCCACGCGCTCGGCTGGCCCTCGCGCATCGACAGCCCTGCCGAGCGGCTGGATTTCACGACGCTGGCGCCGCTCACCTTTGAGCGGCCCGATTCCGGCCGCTTTCCCTCTCTACGCTTGGCGCGAGAGGCTTTGGCCCTGGGTGGATTTGCACCGACCGTGCTGAATGCAGCCAATGAGGTGGCCGTGGCGGCCTTCCTGGCGCGTCGCATTGGCTTCCTCGACATTGCGCGCGTGGTCGAGGACGTACTGGCGGCAAGCAACCTGTCGCCGGAGCAGGTGGAATCGGTCCAGCAGGTTCAGGCCGCTGATCGGGAGGCCCGCAGCCGGGCCGAGAGATCTGTGCAGGGTCGCGCGCTAAGTAATTGAAGAGAAAAGAAATTCGTGGTGTATTGAACCATGTCGTTGTTCACGACCTACCTGCCGTACTTCGTCCTCGTGCTGACGCTGCTCGTGTTCGTGCACGAGTACGGTCACTATTGGGTGGCCCGCCGTTTCGGCATCCACGCCGAGGTCTTCTCCATCGGCTTCGGACCCGAACTGATCGGCTGGACCGACCGCAACGGGACGCGCTGGAAGATCTCCGCCGTGCCGCTCGGTGGTTACGTTAAGTTCCTGGGGGACAACGATGCCACCAGTGCCACACCGTCCGGCGAGCCGCTTACACCCGAGCAGAGTAAGCGGGCCTTCTTCAGCCAGCCGCTCTATGCCCGTGCCGCCGTCGTGCTGGGCGGGCCGCTCGCCAATCTGATCTTCGCCTTCGTGGTGCTCACCGCCGTCTTCTTCGTTGCCGGCGAGCCTTATACGCCGACCACGGTCGCGGTGCAGGTCGACGGACCGGCGGCCAAGGCCGGACTGCGCACCGGCGACGAGATCGTCCGGTTGGGGGACAGCCGGGTCAACCGCTACGAGGACATCACCGGGGCGCAATACCTCCATCTCAGCAAGCCGATGCCCGTCGAGTATCGACGCGGCGATCAGCTGCTGAAGAGCGTAATCGTTCCCAAGTACTGCGAACGGACCGACCGTTTCAGCAACACCATGCGGCTCGGTGAGTACGGCATGGATCAGTTGGTCCGTCCCGTGGTCGGCAGCTTCACGGCCGACAGCCCTGCCGAGGCGGCCGGGCTCAAGGTCGGCGACCTGCTGTTGCAGATCGACGGCAAGCCGGTCGGTTACTTCTCGCGCATCCCGGAATTGATCGGCGACCGTGCGGGCAGCCCCCTCACCATCACCTACGACCGCGACGGCAAGCGCGACGAGGCCGTCGTCACGCCGATCGCCGACAAGGCGGTCGACTGCGCCGGCAAGGAATACACGATCGGCCGCCTGCGGATACGTCCGGCGAGCGTCACCGAGGTCCGCAGCCACGGCCTGCTCGGCGCCATGGGTGCCGGTGTACGCGCGGTGTGGGGCATGACCTCGATGTTCTATACGTCGTTGGGCCAAATCCTGACGGCGACGCGGCCTGTGGATGAATTGGGCGGGCCGATCCGCATCGCCAAGGCGGCGGGCGAGGCGTCCTATGCGGGCTGGACGGGCATCCTCAATCTCATCATTGCGCTGTCGGTCGTGCTCGGCATCTTCAACCTGCTGCCGGTGCCGATGCTCGATGGCGGACATCTGGCGATGTATCTGTACGAAGCGGTGCGCGGCAAGCCGCTCAGCCTGCGTGCACAAGAGCTCGGGCTGAAGGTCGGATTCAGCCTGGTGATCGGCCTGGTGCTGCTGGCGACCTTCAACGACATAAAGCAGATCCTGCGCATGTTCACCTAAGGTCTTGCTGCGGTGACGTGACGCGACATCCGGCGGGCGGACAACGGGGGACAAAGGGGTAGCTAAGTCCGTATTGCCGGTTTATGAAAATGCCGCCCTGAAACGGGGCGGCAGTCGTCTGGGAAGGTGCCCGGGGGTGAGTTTGATCTTTCGTTGGGCTGTTCTGGCCGTTGCGGCAATCCTGACGTTCGGCACGGCGGCACATGCCCAGCGCGGTCCCGCTGCGGCGGCGGCCGGCGGCACGATCACCGGCGTGCAGATTCAGGGCAACGTCCGCGCCGAGCCCGAGACCATCCGCTCGTACCTGCAGCTCAAGGAAGGGCAGCCCTACGACGTGGCCGCAGCCGACCGCTCGCTGAAGGCGCTGTTCGGCACCGGGCTTTTCTCAGACGTCGTGATCGAAATGCAGGGCTCGACCCTGGTCGTGAAGGTCACGGAAAATCCCATCCTCAACCGCGTTGCTTTCGAGGGTAACCGCAAGATCGAGGACGACAAGCTGCGCGACGAGGTGCAGTCCAAGCCGCGCCAGGTCTTCACGCGCGCGCGCGTGCAGGCCGACGTCGAGCGTATCCTCACGATCTATCGCCGCAGCGGCCGCTACAACGCCTCGGTCGAGCCCAAGGTCATCAAGCTCGACCAGGGCCGCGTCGACCTTGTCTTCGAGATCAACGAGGGAGACGTCACCGGCGTGCAACGCATCAGCTTCGTCGGCAACGAGGCGTTCAGCGACGGCACGCTGCGCGGCAGGATCAGGACCAGCGAGAGCGCCTGGTACCGGTTCCTGTCGTCGGACGATCGCTACGATCCCGACCGGCTCAATCTCGATCGCGAGCTCTTGCGCAAGTTCTACCTCTCTGAGGGCTATGCCGACTTCCGCGTCGTGTCGGCAGTGGCTGAGCTTGCGCCCAATCGCGAGGGCTTCTTCATCACATTCACGATCAGCGAGGGCGAGCGCTACAAGTTCGGCAAGGTCGAGGTATCGACCCGCTTCCAGGGCCTCGATGTCGACGTGCTGCAGAGCTATCTGACCATGTCGGAGGGCGAGTGGTACGACGCCGACGAGGTCGAGAAGACGGTGACGGCGCTGTCGGACCTCGTGGGTTCTCTGGGTTACGCCTTCGTCGAGGTCCGCCCCAACATCCAACGCAACAAGGACGACCTCACCGTCGACGTCACCTTCGACATCCAGGAAGGGCCGCGCGTCTACGTGGAGCGCATCAACATCTCGGGCAACACGCGCACGCTGGACAAGGTGATCCGCCGCGAGTTCCGGCTGGCCGAGGGCGATGCCTTCTCGACCGCCAAGGTGCGGCGCAGCCAGCAGCGCCTGCGCAACCTCGGCTTCTTCGAGAAGGTCGACATCTCGGCACAGCCCGGCTCGGCTCCGGACAAGACCAACCTCGAGGTCCAGGTGGTCGAGCAGAGCACCGGCGACATCTCGTTCGGCGCCGGCTTCTCGACGACGTCGGGCGTGCTGGGCGACATCTCGATCAAGGAGCGCAACCTGCTCGGCAAGGGCCAGGAGCTGAGGCTTGGCTTGTCGATCGGCACCTTGAGCACCTTGATCGACTTGAGCTTCACCGAACCCTATTTCTTGGACCGTCCGATGGCGGCGGGCTTCGACATCTTCCGCACCTCCAACGACCGCCAGCAGGTCGCGTCGTACAGCGACCGCAGCCTCGGCTTCTCGCTGCGTGCCGGCTGGGCCTACACCGAGCACCTGCGCCAGAACGTCCGCTACACACTGCGCCAGACCGAGATCTACAACGTCCAGCCCTGGGCCTCGACCATCGTGCAGCTCAACGCCGGCACGTCGGTTGTCTCGGAAGTCTCCGAGACCCTCGCTTGGGATACCCGCGACACCCGCCTCAACACGACCAAGGGCTTCCTGCTGCGCAACTCGATGGCGGTGGCGGGCCTGATCGGCACCGAGCAGTACTACCGCACGACGGCCGACGCGGTTTACTATCAGAGCATCTTCGAGGACGTCGTCGCCTCGGTCGGCGGCTCGGTCGGCGCGGTGTTTCCCTACAACGGATCGTCGCTCAGGTTGAACAACCTGTTCTTCATCGGCGGCGACACGCTGCGCGGCTTCCAGGTCGGCGGTGTCGGGCCGCGCGATTCGGTGACGGCGGACGCGCTCGGCGGCACCTACTTTTACAGCGCCACGACCGAACTCAGCTTCCCGCTGGGGCTGCCCAAGGAGATCGGCATCTTCGGCAAGGCGTTCATGGATGTCGGCTCGCTGTGGGGACTGGGTGGGCCCGCCCAGGACAGCACCACGGTGCTGACCAGCAATACCATGCGAATCTCGACCGGGGTCGGCATCCAATGGGTATCGCCCTTCGGGCCAATCCGTATAGACTACGCCATCCCACTGCAGAAGGACCCGTGGGACAAGACGGAGAACATCCGCTTCAGCTTTGGTACGCGCTTCTGAGGGGGGATGGCGCCAGGATGAACATGCAGACCGACAAGACCAGCGTGGCGGGGACCACGACGGCGACCGGGGCCGACATCAAGCGCATCCTGCAGCTGATCCCGCATCGCTATCCCATGCTGATGGTCGACCGCGTGACCGAGATGCGGCTCGACAGCAGCGCCGTCGGCATCAAGAACGTCAGCATCAACGAGCCGTTCTTCCAGGGGCATTTCCCGGCCGAACCGGTAATGCCGGGCGTGCTGATCGTCGAGGCGATGGCCCAGACCGCTGCCGTGCTGGTGATGACCAGCCTCGGCCAGGAAGCGGAAGGCAAGCTCGTCTATTTCATGTCGATCGACGACGTGCGCTTTCGCCGGCCGGTCGTGCCGGGCGACCGCCTGGAACTGCATGTCGAGAAGATCCAGAGCCGCGCCAACGTCTGGAAGTTCTCCGGCAAGGGGATTGTCGAAGGCAAGGTCGCGGCCGAGGCGACCTTCGCCGCCATGATCAGGTAGAGGAGGGGACGATGCCCGACACCGCGGCCAACGCGCGCATGCTGCACACCATGATCCGCGTGCACGACCTCGACAAGTCGCTCGCCTTCTACACCGGGCCGATGGGCATGAAGCTGCTGCGCAAGCGCGAGGTGCCGGAGGGCAAGTATACGCTGGCATTCGTCGGCTATGGTGACGAGAAGGAGCACTGCGTCGTCGAGCTCACCCACAACTGGGGGCATGAGCCCTACGAGATCGGCACCGGCTTCGGCCATCTTGCGGTCGGCGTGCCCGACGTCGCGGGCATGTGCGCTGAGGTCACCAAGGCTGGCGGCAAGGTCACGCGCGCGCCCGGTCCGGTGAAGTTCGGCACCACGGTGATCGCCTTCGTCGAGGATCCCGACGGCTACAAGATCGAGCTGATCGAGCGCAAGTGAACGTCGCTCGAGTCGTCTGCGCTCTGATCCTCGCCGTTGGCCTGCCGGCGCAGGCGGCGGATTGCGAAGCCACCCTGGCCAAGTACATGGTCGGCCAGGCGTTGCTCGCGGCCAACTACGTCGCTGCCGTCGAGAAGGCGGGCATGAAGCCCGCGGAGATCAACGCTACGCTGAAGGACATCGCGGCCAGGTCGGCGATCGAGGAGTTCTGGATCACCGATCCCAAGGGGCATGCCTATCTCACCAACACCGGCATCGACTTCACCTTCGACCGCGATCCCGCCAGGCAGCCTCAGGCTTCGGCCTTCTGGCCGCTGATCGCCGGTACTGCGACGGTGGTGGTCCAGCCGGCGCAGAAGCGCGAGATCGACAACCGCGTCTTCAAGTATGTCGGCGTGGCCGGAGTCGACAAGCCGCGCATCGTGCAGGTCGGCGTCAGCGCCGAGCACCTGGCCTGCCGCTAATATCCTGCCAATCCCGCTCGCGCTAATGGGCATCAGATCAACAATGAATAGAGCGACAGCGCCTCGCATCCTGCCACAAACCTCGGCGCCGGTCAATAACTGTAGTTTTTCCGCAAGAGCCGAAAAGTGCCGGCGCCAGCCGTCCCGATTGCCGACCTGGGTGACGAGCAGCTAGATCAACTGCCAGTGCACCAGCGCCAACAGCACGACCGCGGCGGCGAACGTCCCGAACAGCGCGAGCGTCAGCGGTCCGAACCGACGCACATTGTCGTTGGCCGGCCGGCCGAGCCGCACGATGCGCGGCAGCGGCCGGGGATTTTGCTCGGCCGCCCAGGTCGTTGCCTGACGCGGCCCTCGCGACGATCGTGCCATGTCTCGCTTCTCCTCCCAGGATAGCGATCGAGCCTTTTAGCCTCTCATGTGCAGCGGCTTGTAAGGTCGCTCGGTCTGTCCATTGTAGAGCTGGCGCGGGCGGCCGATCTTCTGGTCGGGATCCTCGATCATCTCGTTCCACTGCGAGATCCAGCCGACGGTGCGCGCCACGGCGAACAGCACGGTGAACATCGAGGTCGGGATGCCGATCGCCCGGAAGATGATGCCCGAGTAGAAATCGACGTTGGGATAGAGCTTCTTGGAGATGAAGTAGTCGTCCTTGAGCGCGATCTGCTCCATCTCCATGGCGAGCTCGAGCAGCGGGTCGTGGTTGATGCCGAGCGAGGTCAGCACCTCGTGGCAGGTCTGGCGCATGACCTTGGCGCGCGGATCGTAGTTCTTGTAGACGCGGTGGCCGAAGCCCATCAGGCGGGTGTGGTCCTGCTTGTCCTTCACGCGGCTCAGGAAGCCCGGGATGTTCTGCTTGCCGCCGATCTCGTTCAGCATGTTGATGACGGCCTCGTTGGCGCCGCCGTGGCTCGGCCCCCACAGCGAGGCGATGCCGGCGGCGATGCAGGCGAACGGGTTGGCGCCCGAGGAGCCGGCCAGACGCACCGTCGAAGTCGAGGCGTTCTGCTCGTGGTCGGCGTGCAGCATCAGGATGCGGTCGACCGCCTTCTCGAGCACCGGATTGATCTCGTACTCCTCGGCCGGCACCGAGAACATCATGCGCAGGAAGTTGGCGGCGTAGGAGAGGTCGTTGCGCGGATAGACAAACGGCTGGCCGACCGAATACTTGTAGGCCATGGCGGCGATGGTCGGCATCTTGGCGACCAGGCGGTACGAGGCGACCATGCGCTGGTGCGGGTCATGGATGTCGAGCGAGTCGTGGTAGAAGGCCGAAAGGGCGCCGACCACGCCGCAGCACACCGCCATCGGATGCGCATCCCGGCGGAAACCGCGATAAAACTGGCTGAGCTGCTCATGCACCATGGTGTGCATGGTGATGTCGCGGACGAACTTGTCCTTCTGCGCCTTGGTCGGCAGCTCGCCCTTCATCAGGAGGTAGCAGACCTCCATGTGGTCGCTTTGCTCGGCGAGCTCGGCGATATTGTAGCCGCGGTAGAGCAACACTCCCTGGTCGCCGTCGATGTAGGTGATCTTGGAGCCGCACGAGCCGGTCGAGGTGAAGCCCGGATCGTAGGTGAACATGTCGGATTCACCGTACATCTTGCGGATATCGACCAGACGCGGTCCGACCGTACCGTGGATGATGGGAAACTCGTAGGATTTTCCGGTTTCGTTATCGGTCAGCGTGGCGGTCGACTTGGCCATAGGTCACTCTTTCAGCTCGATTTCACGGGTTCGGGGGCACCCTAACAAGCCCCCTCCGGAGGCGCAATTGTGCCAGCCGGCCGCTATTTCGCGGCCCGCAGCAGCCCCGCGATCCGGCCGTCGATCACGGCCAAGCCGAGGCCGATCAGGGCCATGCCGGCGTAGTGCCTGGGCTCGAGCCGCTCGCCCAGCACCATGGCGCCCAGCAGGATCGCGGGGACAGGGATCAGGAAGGTCACCAGCAGCAGATTGGTCGCGCCGGCAGCGGCGAGGATGCGGAAATAGAGCACGTAGGCGAGCGCGGTCGACAGCAGCGCCAGAGCGCCCAGCGCCAGCCAGACCGTGAGCGATGGCGGTGGCAGCGTCCAGGGCCGGTCGATGACAAGCATGATCGGCAGAATCAACACTGTACTGGCCGTGAGCTGACCGGCTGCAGCCTCGGTCGGCGCGATGCCCATGCGCTGGAACCGGCGGCCATAGATGCCGGCGAGGGCATAGGAAAGCTCCGCCGCCAGGCAGGCGGTCTGGCCCCACAGCGTCGAGCCGCCGACCAGGGTGGGCGGACCGATCAGCACAACGACGCCCGAAAGCCCCATCAACAGAGCGACGATCTTGGTCCGGTCGATCTTCTCGTCGGGCGTGAGGAAGTGGGCGACCACCAGGGTGAAGAGCGGGGTGGTGGCGTTGAGGATCGAGGCCAGGCCTGAGCCGATCTCGGTCTGGCCCCAGAAGATCAGGCTGAAGGGCAGGGCGTTGTTCAGGAAGCCCATGGCGAAGTAGGTGGGCCACGGCGCATCCCGTCGCAGTGGAACGACCAGGGCGAGCACCAGCGCGGCGAGCGACACGCGGGCGAACACCACGGTGAACGGACCGAGCTCGCCCACCGCCACCTTGGCGAAGAAGAAGGAGCCGCCCCACAGGACGGAGAGCGACAACAGCCAGAGCCAGACACGCAATGCCATCGCCGCAGTGTGGCGAGCGGGGCTCCATGGCTTCTATCCGCCGACGGCGAGCAATCTCGCCTTGGTCTCGGTCGGGCCCAGGATCGCCAGCACCTCGAAGATGCCGGGCGACACGGTCGAGCCACTGAGCGCCACGCGCAGCGGCTGGGCGACCTGGCCGAGCTTCACGCTCTCGGTTTCGGCGAAGCGGCGCACGGCCTCCTCGAGCGGCTTCTCGCTCCAGTCGGCAACGCCGTCGAAGGCGGCCGCGAGCCGGGAAAGCAGCGCCTTGCTGTCGGGCGTGAGCTGGGCTCGCGCCTTGTCGTCGGCGATCGCCGGTGCGCCGTCGCGGGCGTAGAAGACGAGATTGTCGGCCAGCTCGATCACCGTGCGTGAGCGCTGCTTCACCCCGTTCATGCCGCGCTCGATGCGCTGCATGCCCGCGGCATCGATAGTGCGGCCAAGCGCCTTCTCGATGCGTGGCACGACCAGGGCCAGCAACTCGACGTCGGGAGTCTCGCGCAGATAGCGCGCGTTGAGGTTGGTGAGCTTCACCGTGTCGAAGCGCGACGGCGAGCGGCCGACGCCCGGCAGGTCGAACCATTCGATCGCCTGCGTGGTCGAGATGATCTCGTCGTCGCCATGGCCCCAGCCCAGCCGCAGCAGGTAGTTGCGCAGCGCCTCCGGCAGGAAGCCCATGTCGCGATAGGCATCAACGCCGAGCGCGCCATGGCGCTTGCTGAGCTTGGCGCCGTCGGCGCCGTGGATCAGCGGGATGTGGGCATAGACCGGGTCGGGCCAGCCCATGGCCTTGATGATCTGCAATTGACGGAAGGCGTTGTTGAGATGGTCGTCGCCGCGGATCACGTGCGTGACACCCATGTCATGGTCGTCGACCACGACGGCGTGCATGTAAGTCGGCGTGCCGTCGGCGCGCAGCAGGATCATGTCGTCGAGCTGGGCGTTCTCGACCTTGACCTCGCCCTGCACGGCGTCCTGGATCACGGTCTGGCCGTTCTGCGGCGCCTTCAGCCGGATCACCGGCGCCACGCCCGGCGGCGCGTCCTTCGGATCGCGATCGCGCCAGCGGCCGTCGTAGCGCATCGGCACGCCGGCGCGGCGCTGGGCATTGCGCATCTCCTCGAGCTCCTGGGGCGAGGCGTAGCAGTAGTAGGCCTTGCCCTCGGCCAGCATCTGCCTGGCCACCTCGGCGTGACGCGCCGCGCGATCGAACTGGTAGATGACATCGCCGTCCCAATCGAGGCCGAGCCACGACAAGCCGTCGAGGATCGCCTCGACGGCGGCGGGCGTGGAACGCGCGCGATCGGTGTCCTCGATGCGCAGCAGGTACTTGCCGTCGTGATGGCGGGCGTACAGCCAGTTGAAGAGCGCCGTGCGCGCGCCGCCGATATGCAAAAAACCGGTAGGCGAGGGGGCGAAGCGGGTGACGACGGTCATGGCTCAAGAGGGCATTGTCAGGGATCGCGCGGATTTTGCCGCATTTCGGCCGGGAATAAGACTGTCGTTCGTAGGCGTCCACGGCTGTGCATAAAGTCCAGGAATTGCTGAGTCATTTGTCCGCCTCTGTGCATGGCCGTCCGCCTACGACCAACGCGAAGTGTTACCCAAAAAAGCACCCAAGCGGTATAATCAAGGAACACGATGGCCCTGAACGATACTCGCCTCCGCAACCTGAAGCCCAACGTCGGAAAGGCAGACCGCCTGGTCGCTGATGGCAATGGCCTATGCATCCGAATCCGGACGGGTGAGGGCAAAATCACCCGGACTTGGCAATTTCGCCGCAGAGAACTCGGCCGGCTGACAGTTACGACGCTCGGCACGTACCCGGAGCTGCCGCTCCTGGAGGCCCGGCAGCAGGCGCTC